>JBEKDQ010000029.1:0-14632 GCA_050014275.1 Desulfobaccales bacterium
AGAGGAGTTCATCCCCCAGCCGGTCCGCCTGGGCCGGGTCGTGGGTGATCATCAGGATGGCGGCCCTTCCGCCGGCCTTCATCCGCAGGATGATGTCCTCGATGATTTCCGTGTTCCGCGGATCGATATTGGCGGTGGGCTCGTCCAGGAAGAGGATCTCGGGGGCCAGGACCATGGCCCGGGCCAGTCCCAGGCGCTTGGTCTCGCCGCTGGAGAGGTCCAGGGCCCACTGCCCACCCTTGTGGGCCAGGCCTACGCTGGCCAGGATCTCCCTCACCCGGGCCTCCAGCTCCCCGGATTTAACCCCCCTGATCTTCAAGCCATAGGCGACGTTGTTGAACACCGTGGTATTAAAGATGCCGGGGCGGGGCAACACCAGGGTGAAGCGGCGCCGCAATTCAAGGTTTTGGGCAAGGGCTGCGCCATTTTCCAGATAATTTACCTGCCCGGCGTCGACTTTCTCCAGGAGGGCCAGGATGCGGAACAGGGTGGATTTGCCGCTGCCGTTGGGACCCAGGAAGGCGTAAGTGCGGCCGGCGGCAAAGGCAAAGGAGCAGTCCCGCAACACCGGGTTGCTATGGTAGGTCTTCCGGAGGTTGGCCGCTTCCAGTCTCAGGCCCATGAACTCATCTCCAGCCCGGCGCCCCGCCCCCGCCGTTGCAGGCGGCGCAGGGCCAGGTTCACCAGCAGGGCCAGGGCCAGCAGGATGATCCCCAGGACGATGCCCAGCTCGAAGTTACCCTTGTCGGTCTCCAGGGCGATGGCGGTGGTCATGACTCGGGTGTAGCCGGCAATGTTGCCGCCCACGATGAGCACCGCGCCCAATTCGGCATTGGCCCGCCCAAACCCGGCCATGATCGCGGAGATGATCCCATAGCGGGCTTCTTTGATGATAGTGACCGCCTGCTGCCGCGGGGTGGCCCCCAGGGTCACGGCCGCCTGACGAATCACCGGGTCGACGTTGACGATGGCCGCGTGGGCCAGCGAGGCGACGATGGGCCAGGCCAGGATGGTTTGGGCCAGGACCATGGCCGCCGGGGTATAGAGCAGGCTCAGGAAACCCAGCAGCCCCTGGCGGGACAGGACCAGATAGAGAAACAGCCCCACCACCACCGGTGGCAGCCCCATGAAGGTGTGCAGGGTGTTGATCACCGCATCCCGCCCCGGAAACCGCTGCAAGGCCAGGAGGGCGGCCAGGGGCAAGGCGAGGACCGTCGCCAGTATGAGGGCGGCGCCGGAGACCCAGAGGGACAGCCAGACGATGCCCCACAGTTCCCGCAAGTCGAGGCCGCCCAGGAAAGGCAGAAGGTCGCTCATGGTCTCTCGGATATACCTGGACCTTGCGGATATCCTGGCCGCGGCCGGCCAGGCGCTCCGGCGCCAAGCCTATGGCAAAACTCACCCGGCATTGGGGACGAAAAGCTGGTTGCCGTGGGCATCCCGGTAAGCGGCAATGGTTTGCTGGCCTTCCGGGAAAACAGCCAGTCGATGAACGTCATGGCTTCCTTATATTTGACCTGAGGATGTTTTTCGGGATTCACCGCCATCACCCCGTACTGGTTGAACAGGGACGGATCGCCCTGCAACAATATCTGCATCTCCAGCCTGTCCTTATCCTTGGTGGCCAGCCAGGTGCCCCGGTCGGTGAGCGTCTAGGCCCGTTTTTCATTGGCCACCCGCTGGTCTTTTCCATGCCCTGGCCCACCTCCAGGTACCACGGCTTCCCTCTGGGGTCCAGGCCGGCGGCCTGCCACAGGGCCAGCTCCTTCACATTGGTTCCCGACTTATCTCCTCGGGAGACGAAGGGACCGCCGGCGGCGTAGATCTTCTTGAAGGCCTCCACCGCCGAGGTCAGTCCTTTGATCTGCAAAGGAGCGCCTGTGCTTTGGCGTGCACCATGACCATGTCGGCGTCGCCCCGCTTGCCGATCTCGATGTCGGCGCCGGTGCCCACCGCCACCACATCCACGTGGATAATGGTCTTTTTCTCAAAGATCGGCAGGAGATACTTGTACAACCTGGAGTTCCCGGTGGTTCTTCGCGACCTCTAAATGTGGATTTTTTTGTTTTTTTGTCAGGCACAGGGCGGGGCGACTCAAAATTGGCGGCTGGCCAGCCAATCCCGGAAGTCTGCCACCAGAAGCCAAAATCGGGTGATGGCTTCCTCCCCGGCGGCAGTGAGCCAGGCCCGGCCGCCCCGGCGACCACCGAAGCTGCGGCCCACCAAGCCCTGTGCGGCCAGGCGGTTCAAGGCGGCCACCAGGGACCAGGCGTGGCTGTAGGCCATGTCCAGAGAACGGGCCGCCGCGGCGATGGAGTGGTGTTCCCGGATCTGCTCCAGGAGAACTATCCGCCCCCAGCTCAGGTAGGGCTCCCCCTCCTTTTCCAGCCAGAGGCGGCCTTTGATCTGGAAACCGTCCGCTCCGGGACTTATGCCAGGGCCATGCCCCGGCTGTGATGGCTTCGCTTCTTTCCCATGGCGCTATTTTCTCAAAAATATAGCCCCAAAAACCAGTCCGGGCAATGATTTTTTCCCGGCGGTTCCCGGCCCTGGTAGTGTCCGGCAACAAAATTGCGAGGGGGAGATTATACTATCTCGCAGTTAAAATCTAGACCATTGTAATTTCAAACGATATCAATATATTATATCGATGCCCACCAAATCCCCTCTCCCTTACGAGGGACGACACCGGGTGAGGGGTGGCTTCATTGGCTTGCATACCCCCCTCACCCTGCCCTCTCCCCCCAAGGGCGGAGAGGGAAATAGCTTGTAAATTCCATTAATTATTAGATAGGGGGCATATCTAAGTTCAAACAAATCCCTACTGCCTGCCTCATCGCAAAAACCTTGCCGGAACTGCTAAAAAAAGTCCCGGCCCTGGTCTGGCGGCAAGCCAGCCGTGCCGCCCTCTTTGCCTCCCCAAGATGTTCCCTGATATTTCCCTGCGAATATCTTGCCGGGTTATTGACCTGGCCGATTGCCTTCTTAATTTTACACTGGGCGCGCAGAGTCAGCAGGCTGGAGTATGCCAGGCTGCCTTCGGGCGGTGGCGGGAGGTTGCCATCCAGCTTAACCAAGGAGGATTGAAGATGATCATTTACGTTCACGAGGGCGGCTCTGATCGGGTCGAGCTCGCCGAGGTCCTGATCAAGGAGGGAGTGACTTACCAGGAGTGCAAAGTGGAGAGCGTCAGGGAGCTGGGGACTGCCAGTTACCGCCTGGTGGAAGTCCAGGCCAACCTGCCGGAGGTGATCCCGGTGCCTGTGGAATATACCCAGGGAGATTTGGAGGCCAGGGCCTGGCGTCTGCCTTCGGGCAAGCTGATCATCAGCGACATGGACGGCAATCTGGAGCAGATCGCAACCCCCTTACCGCGTTAGCCCGCTTTGGGGACTGACACCATACGGCTGACTTCCCACCCGGGCGGCTCCAAAACCGGGAGGGCAAATTTCTGGCGCCAGCCGGTCATCGGTATAACTCACCAAAATAGCTTAATATATTGGCTTCAGCAAATAATAAATTAGCCGTTTTGGACTGCTATTTTAATAAGGATATTTTTCACAAGAGGGAAGCTATTGGGAGACCATGGTAACGACCCTTAACCGGAGGGAAAGATTTACATCGTTGCAAGCTACGAGCTCACACCTAACTTCCAAGGTCAGGTGATCTGGACCCGACGCGGCGTGGCTGGCGGTGGCATAACATAGCTTTGAAATTACTGGCAAGAAGACCAGCTCAGTAACCACAAGATGGTGGTGGTCCCGGGGGCCGATCTCGGGCGGATCTGGTTCCCCTATTACCCAACCCCTTGAGATAAATGAGTAAACCCACCATGGTCCCTGCTAGCGGTTCCAACCCTAGGGGCAATAAAATCCTGGCCTGGCCATTGCGTCCGTAGCCAAAATTCAGATTGAAATATTGTAGCTTTAAATATACCTCTTCAATTTTTCCGTTGCATCTCGAAAAATTACTTGACAAAAGGTATTTACCATTATAATGATGCTGTAATATGTGCAAGAATTAGTTGACATAAGCTATAAATATATGATATAATTGATGAATAATAGGCAATTGCATGGGGTCCCAGAGGCTCGTTAGTGGTGAAAGCCGGATAGGATCCGGGTGGATTTTTATAATTAATTTAAGGGAATTCCCCCTAAAGATTAAGGGAATCCCCGATTTACTCAGCTTAAGCAATCCAGCAAGCTATGGGCAACATCACCGAAAGGGCAAACTAATCCGAAATTATAATGATGCAAATATTCTCATAGAGTTACAGGAGGGTTAACCTTCCGGAAAAAAATTAAGTAAAAAATTTGAATAATAAAGAAGGAGGGGGGGGTGAAGACAATAGCAGCCAGGTGGGGGTGGTTGCTGTCCTTGTGGGTGCTGCTGTGGGGATTAGGGGGGAGCAGTGCTGCGGGGGCGGACCTAAGTGAAAGGATGAAGAATCAGCAGATCACCCAGGTGTTGCACCTGCAGGTGGGGCAATCCAAGGTGTTGCGTTCGGCCTATCCCATTACCCGCATCTCCGTGGCCGATCCGGAGATCGCCGACATCATCCTGATCTCCGAGAAGGAAATTTACGTCAACGGCCTGCACTCGGGGGTCACCAACCTGAGCATCTGGGGCAAAAACCGTTTCACTTCGGCCACCGTGACGGTGGAGGCGGACCTCACCCTCTTAAAAGAGAAGCTGCACCAGATTCTACCCGACCAGAAAATCGCGGTGCAGGCCGCGGGTGGCTCCGTGGTGCTCTCCGGGGAGGTGAGCGGGCCACAGGCCCAGGACACTGCGCTCTCCCTGGCGGCCTCCTTTGGCGGGGGCAAGAAGGAGAAGGTGGTGAACCTGCTCCACGTCGGGGGGGTGCAGCAGGTGATGGTGGAGGTACGCCTGGCGGAGATCGATCGGACCGTTCTGGATCAAATGGGGATCAACTGGACCGCCCTCGCTCCCCAGGGCAATATTTTCACGCAGCAGGTCAACGCCCTGAATGCCCTCTCGAACTTGATCCGTGTTTTCAGCAGCGGCACTGGAGTGCCAAATCCCGGCGGCGTGAGCACTACCTATACACAAAGCTTCAGTTCCAATCTCCAAAGTATTGCGGGTTTTAAGGCCGGCGGCCTCATTTGGACCATGTTCTTTAACATTCTCAAGCAGAATAACCTGGGGCGGGTGCTGGCGGAGCCCAACCTGGTGACTACCAGCGGCCAGGAGGCCTCCTTCCTGGCCGGCGGCTTGTATCCCGTGCCGTCGCCCCAGCCCAGCGCGATCGGCGCCGCCACCGTTACCGTTACATACCAGCCGTACGGGGTGGGCTTGAAATTCACTCCCACGGTGCTGGACGGCGACATGATCGCCATGAAATTGGAACCTGAGGTTTCGGAGTTGGATCCCAGCGTGACGGTGGTCGTCGCCGGCTTCAGCATTGAGGGGTTTTTGGTGCGGCGCATGTCATCCCATCTGGAGGTCCATGACGGCCAGACCATCGCCATGGCCGGGCTGCTCTCAGACGAGGACCGCAACATCGTCAACAAGGTTCCCTGGGCGGGGGACGTCCCCGTTTTGGGGAACCTGTTCCGTTCCAGCAGTTGGCAGAAGCAGGAGACCGAACTGGTGGTGCTGGTGACCCCGCACCTGGTGAAGCCGGTGACCCCGGGCACTGCCCGGCTGTCCGATGACAAGTGGGTAGACCCCAGCGACTTAGAGAAATATCTCCTGGGGTGGCAACAGGGGCGGCCGCCGAAGGAACAGCCGGCCCAGGTCCAGCAGCCGGCCCAACCGATGCCGGAGGGCTTTGGGGCTCAAAACGAGTAATCGCGGGAAACGGTCAATAGGGTTAAAAGGCCGCCCAGCCTTTTAACCTTTTAACCATTCATTTTTCCACCATCACATCTCAGGCAGAGGCTGAAAATGAAAAACGAGAGCCGAAGATTGAAAGCCGGAACCGGCCTGATCGGGTTGGCCCTGGCGCTGGTGTGGCTGACGGGTTGTACCAGCCCCGAAACCCTCGGAAACGACTACGGCAATTCGGTGCGAAACAATGTGGCCCAGTCGGTGCTCAATCCCCAGGCCGGCCTGCAGGACACCCCGGCGACGGGGCTAAACCCAACGGCCGGAGCTAATGAACTGCAGCAATATAACAAGAGCTTTGCGGAGAAGCCGATCCCGGCACCTAAGATAACCACCTCTACCTATTAGCCGCGCCGCCGCCGCAGGGGGTAACAAGGGGATAGCAATCATGTGGGCAGCAGGGCTCAACCAATTATGGCCAGGGGACAGGGGGCCCCGGCGGCGGCAGCTAACGCCCCAGGGTCCTTTCAGGGCAGCCGCCAGTAGACCCGCCTTTGGCCGGCAGCGCTGGCTGGCATGGTCGCTGGCCATGGCGGCGCTGACGGGGGCGTTGTTGGGGGTGGGCTGCAACGCTTCATGGTTGGCCAATAATAGGACGGCCCCGGGAGTAGCCTCGCCACTCACGATCACGATGGACTCCTCCCGGTTGTTGTATAATGCCCATTATTACCAGTTAATGGGGAGGCCGGAGATCGCCTTAAAGGAATTGCAGCAGGCCCATGAGGCGGATCCCGCTAATCTCAAGGTGGTGGATACCCTGGCCCGGATGTACCAGGAGCAGGGACAATTCCAACGGGCTCAGGAACTGTACCAGGAGACTCTGAAACGCTATGGCGAAAACCGGGCCTTGCACAACAATTGGGGCTTCTCCTATTATCTTCAGGGAGACTTCGGCAGGGCCGAATCCTGCCTCCAGGAGGCCCTGGCCCTTGATCCCGGCAATATGGCCGCCCGGAACAATTTAGGACTGGTATGGTGCCGCCAGGGCAAGCTGGCGGAAGCCAAACGGCTTTGGGAGGAAGCGGAAGGCGCCGCCGGCGGCCTGACCCGGATGAACCAGGCCCTGGCTTTCCTGGGAATGAGCGCCCCGGCCCATTATGCCAAGCTGGCGGAGCCAGGGCCAGGTGCGCCACTGGCTGATTCTTCATCCAAATCCCCGGCAGCGGAAGCGCCCCCCACCGTGAAGGCGGCGCCAGCGGCGCGGCATTTGGCCGCGGCCCCCAAGGCCGAAGTGAACGGAGCCGCCAAAGCGACGGAGCCAGGACCGGCTCTGCCGCAGCAACCAGCGGCCTCGCGGCAGCCGCAAGCGGCGGCCCCGACCATTATTGCTTCCCAAGATGGATCTTTATTGGTGGCGGAAGGGCGGACCAGCGTCAAGGCTACGCCAGCGGTGGAGTTGGCAGAATCAGCCAAGGCTCCGGCCCCGCAGAAACCGGCGGCCCCGATGATAATTGCTACCCAAGCCGAATCCCTGGCGGCGGAACCGCCCCTCGCTGCCAAGGCGGCGATCCCAGCGGCGCCTGCGGCTACCCGGCCAGCGGCAGGGTTGCTGGAAGCAGCCACCGTGGCGCCACCGCCTGCCCTGCCAGTGGCGGCTTTCTCCAGCAAATCCGTGGCAGCCCAGGAAAAAATCCTGGTGACGGCGCTGTTGGCCGCTGTGGCGGAGGTTAAGGTGAAAAAGGCTGCCAAAGCGGCCGCGCCCCAGGCGATCCTGCCCGCCGCAGAGCGGGTGAAGACCGGCATCGAGATCCTGAACGGCAACGGCATCCAAGACCTGGCTCGCTTAACCCGGACCGTGCTGTTCCAGGAAGCCTTCAACTTTGCCCGGATCGGCGACTACATCGATTTCGGAGCGGAATCCACGGTGATCTATTACCGCCCCGGGACGGAGCGGGTGGCCTGGGTCCTCCACTCCGAGGTTTTCCCCGAGGCCCAATTGGTGGAGTCCTCCAAGCTCAGAAAAGGAGTGGCCATCAAGATCTTGCTAGGCCGCGATCTCCTGGAGCAGCCCCGGAGCATGGCTCGCCTAAGGGGGGAAGAGGCGGGCGCCTCCCCGCAGAAGCCCCAACCCCGGCCGACCGCTTCCCAAAGGCCGGCCACCTCGCTGATCATGGCGGCCGCGGCCGCCTCCGGGGCCGCCCGCTCACCCCTTCCGGGGCCGCCGCCCATCCCGGCGAAAACCCGGGTCCACCCCGGGGTCCCCCTGGCGGCGCCGACCGCCGAAGAGCTGATAGCCAGCGTCATTGAGATTCGGAACGGCACCCGGGCCCGAATGCTGGCTCACCAGACCCGGGACCGGTTGTCCCAACAAGGGTTCCATGTCGGCATGATTGGCAACCATATCGATTTCGGGGAGGAAACCACGGTGATCTATTACCGCCCCGGGAAGGAGAAGGTGGCCCAGGCCCTCGACTCCCAGATCTTCCCCGGGGCCCAATTGGTGGAGTCCCCGACGCTCAAAAAAGGAGTGGCCATCAAGATCTTGCTAGGCAGCGATCTCCTGGCACAGCCCCAAACCATGGCGCGCTTAATCGAGAAAGAACATGAAGGCTATTAAGCCCCTGGCATGCATCGCCTGGCTTCTGGCCTTGGTGATGCTTCAAACCGGTGGTTGCACCCAGAAAGAACAGGCGACAGGTCCCTCCCCTCTGGAGAGCCTTGCCGCGAGCAACTCTTCCAACGACACCATCTGGAATAAGATGAAGGAGCGCTTGCGGGGGGATCAGAAAGCCCTGCCGCAGGACCGGACCGAGGCCTTGGGGGACGCCGCCGTACAGACCGGGGATTACGAATCCTCCCTCCTCGACTTTCTGTCAATTCTCAGGAAAGACCCCGAACGCTATGACCTGCATTACAAGGTCGCGGTCCTTTTCCTCCTCAACGGCCAGTGGCCGGCAGCCAAGCAGGAACTGGCCCTGGTTCTGGTGCACCGGCCGGAGATGCTCCAGGCCCACGAAGCCATGGGGCTGGTGCACCTGCAGGAAAAGAAATACCCCCTGGCCATCGATGAATTCCAGACGGTCCTGGCCCAGGATCCCCAGCGGGTCAACTCCCTGCACCTCCTGGGTGTGGCCTACCTGGAGATGGGTCAGCCCGGCAAGGCGGTGGTCCAATTAAAGCGGGTCCTGGCGGTGGACCCCCGCCACGTTTCCAGTATCCCGGCCCTGGGGCAGGCCTACATCGATTTGAAGGATTATCGGCAGGCCATCGCCTGCCTGCAACAAGGGCTGGCCCTGGATCCGAAAAACGAAAAGCTCAATTATCAAATGGGGATGGCCCTGGCCGCGGAAAAGTGCTATGATGAGGCCATGGATGCCTTCATGAAGGCCGGGGATGAGGCCCAGGCCTACAACAACATCGGGGTCCACTATTTCGTGGCCGGTCAATATGAAGAAGCAGCCAAGTGCTTCCAACGGGCCATTGAACTACGGCCCTCTTTTTACGAGGAAGCCAAGACCAACTTGCAGCGGGCCTTGGAAAAGCTGCAGCAACTCCGGCAGGGCGAGGCTGAGGCCAGTCCGCCATCCTGAATAACCCTCCAACCCTCAGGTTCCGGTTTCAGAGAGGTGAGCCCGCCGACACCACCGGGGCCCCCTACGCCTGCCAATTTAACAGAAGCGCTATTGACTATAGACTGCACCATTACCAAGTTTGTAGACAGCTCGTGAGGATTAAACCCCGATTATGTTCCTGAACCTGGGCCTGAGCCTGAAGCCGGGCATCCTAAATCCCCTCTCCCCTGGGAGGGGACGACACCGGGTGAGGGGTGGCTTCATCGGCCACGTTGCATACCCCCCATCACCCTGCCAGCTCCCCCAAGGGGGGAGAGGGAAATACCTTGTAAATTCCATGAATTGATTAGCTAGTGGGCATGCCTAAGTTCAAACAATTCTCTACTGCCTGCCTCATAGCAAAAACCTTGCTGGACACTATTGCCGCGGCGGTGGCCCCGGGGGTTACCCCGGCCATGGTGGCCGGGATCGGGGGTAAGGGCAAGTGAGGACCGCCGGCGATCACCGTGGCGGCGCCTGGACTCCGGCCCTGGAGCGCGCCTGCCTCTTGCTGCTGGGGTTGGCTGTCTTGGTGGCGGCCGGCTGCGCCGTCCGGGAACTGACCCGGGAAGAGATGACCCCCCCCAAAGTCACCTTCCAGGGCCTCGTCGTCTATCAACCCACCTCGGACGGCTGGCCCCTGCTGGCCAACCTGCTCCTGGAAAATCCCAACCCTAAGCCCGTGAACCTGTTGGGCTACGATTATCAGTTATGGATCGAAGGCCGCCTGGTAGCCATGGGGTCTTCCCAGGAGGTGGTGAACCTCCCTGCCGGGGGGCAGACGGTGGCCCATTTCCCCATCCTGCTGAAGATAGACTCCTTGCTGGGCGTTTTGCCCATGTTGCTGGAAAATCCGCAGCAGAAAGTGCGCTACCAAATCTCCGGCAGGTTTCGCATGACCTCCCTCATGGGAGGCATAATCCCCGTACCTTTCCGGTTCCAAGGGGAGGCGGCGCTCCGGGAAGGCCTGGAATTTCTCCGGCCCTACTTGCGCTAGATCTTCAGCCGGTAGGAACATTTCCTACAACAGAATCGGAAAATTTCCGCCCGGGATGATCAAGATATCCCTTGAAAGCACCCTTTTCCTCGCGGTATAAACAATTTGTGGAATCATGCCCCAATATTCGGGGAGTCTTTAACTCGTTTGGCGAGGTCCAGTAATCCGGACCGAGGAGGAGCTATGAGGCGTTTGGGATTAATTAGCTGTCTAGCCATGGTTGTTGCGTTCTTGGGGTGTGGCAAGGCTCCTGGGGTGGCCCCGAAAAAGACCATAACCTTGGGCTTCACCGCCTCTCAGACCGGAAGCCTCAACGTGGAGGGTATCCGCCAGGTCAACGGCTTGAACCTCTGGATCGAGCAGGTGAACAAGGCAGGGGGCATCAAGCTGGCTGACGGCTCCACAGTCACAGTGACCGCCAAATTCTATGACGACGAAAGCATGAAAGATCGGGTGCAAGAGCTTTATACCCGCCTCATCAACGAAGATAAGGCCGACTTCCTCATTAGTCCCTATAGCAGCCCCCTGGCGGATGCCGCCGCGGTCATCGCCCAACAGTATAAACGGATCATGATCACCGCGGGAGCGGCTGCGGAAGCCACCCACTCCAAAGGCTACACCCTGGTCTACCAGGCTTACACCCCTGCCGGCTTCTACCTGGCGGGGCCCGTCGACGTGTTGGCCAAGCTGGCCCCCCAGGGCAAGAGCATCGCCGTCATTTATTCCAAGGACAATTTTTCCACCGCCTGTGTGAACGGTCTGCGGAAATACGCCGAAGGCAAAGGCTTTAAAATAGTGATGTTTGAAGGCTATGACCCTGCCACCGCCGATTTCTCCCCCTTCATCGACAAGATCCCGCCCGGGACGGACGCAGTGATGGGCGGCGGCCACTTCTCCGATACCACCACCCTCGCCCGGCAGCTCTATGAAAAGAAGATCAATCTCAAGTTGATCGGCCTACTGGTGGCTCCGCCGGAGCCCAAATTCGCCGAACTGGGCGGGGCCTGCATCGCGGTGACGGGATCATCCCAGTGGGAACCGCTGGCCAAATACAGCCCGGAGGCGGCTAAGAAGGAAAGGGTGGAGTGGTTCGGCCCCACGGTGCCGGAATTTATTGAGGCGTATAAGGCCAAGTACCATGAAGATCCCTCCTATCACAGCGCCGGGGGTTACGCCGCCGGACTGATCTTGCAAGAGGCCATATTAAAGGCCGGCTCCACAGACACGGACAAGGTCAAGGCGGCCCTCGATGGGGAAGACATGTATACTTTTTTCGGCCTCAACAAGTTTGACACCACCCCCATGGCTCACGGCCTCCAGATCGGCCACCAGATGATCGTCATCCAGTGGCAGAATGATGCCCAGGGCAAGCCGGAGAAAGTGGCGGTGTATCCGCCGGCCGCCGCCAGTGGACAGGCCATCCTCTGCCCGGCGCATTAAGCCTGGGCTTGAAGGTCTGCTGAGAGGAGGGCGCGGCAGGCCGCGGCCGCCCCTTCTCGGGGAAGGGCGCCAAAGGGAGCGGCCCGCCGGGAAAGACGGCACAGCTATTCCTGGGAAACCTTTATGCATCAGGCAAACTTCCTGCAAGGGAATCGGAAATCGTCCGCTAGCAGCCGCCCGCTGGTCCGGATATCCTTTATAAAGGGAACTATATACTTGACGCACATTTTCCTGATTAGTTCAAGATTCAAAGTTCAAAGTTGAACATAGGCGTATTTAACCTTGAACTTTGAACTAAAAGCAAATGTGTGCATGAAGGCCAAACCAATTAGCAATCAGGGCAAGAAACAAGTTTATGATGGGGAATTTAATTATAGGCGCAGGCTTTAGCCTTTGGTAGCCGCAAGCTTTAGCTTGCGCAGGCTAAAGCCTGCGGCTGCCTTTTAAATGCAATCTATTTAATGCTCTGATTAACATCTCGGGAGAGTGGCAGAGGGATAATGGCCGATGGCCCCCCTACCTCCTTTCCTCGTTCCCAAGCTACAGCTTGGGAACGCACCCTTGGTGCCAAGCTCTGCTTGGCGAGAGTCAGCTTGCCCTCAGGATGAGAGGGCTTCTGAGCAAAGCAGGAGCTTTGCAATAAAATGGGTATATAATCCCATATTTAAAGAGGGGGCGGTTCCCGGGAAAAGGTGAGCGGGCCCCTGACCTGCAACTACCCTGGCGCCCTTCCCAGGATTAGGATTTTGTAGCTCCAGGAGCCTCAAAGTGACCCAAATTCTGTCTTCGATAATCGACGGCCTGCTCATCGGCTTCGTGTACGGCGTGGCCGCCATGGGCCTGACCCTGATCTGGGGGGTGATGCGGGTCATCAACCTGAGCCACGGGGCCACCATGGCCCTGGGGATGTTCGCCACCTACCTGTTGTTCTCCGATCTGGCGATGAATCCCTACCTGGCCCTGTTGGTGGTGGTGGTGCTGTCCCTGCTCTTCGGCTTTTTGATTTACGGGGTAGCCCTGAGCCGGGTGATCAAGGCGGGTTATTTGTCCACCCTGCTGTCCACCTTCGCGGTGAATATGATCATCATCGGGGTGGGCACCGCGGTCTTCACCACCTCGCCTCGAAATATCAACTTTTCCGCGGGCTCCTTCGCCTGGGGCGGGATTATTTTTACCGGCACCCGGCTGTTGGCGGCCCTGGCCGCAGTGGTGATCACCGGCGCCCTCTATCTGTTTCTCTATTTCACCCGGCCGGGGAAGGCCATCCGGGCCGTAGCCGGCAACCAGGCGGCGGCGGAGCTGATGGGGATCTCCTCATCCCAGGTCCTGGCCCTGAGCTTCGGCCTGGGCACCATGCTGGCCGCAGTGGCCGGGGGGCTTACCTCCACCTTCTTTCCCTTCACCATTTTGAGCGGCGCCAGCTATCAACTGAAGGCCTTCGTCATTTGCGTCCTGGGGGGTCTGGGCAACCCCCTGGGGGCCCTGCTGGGGGGGCTGTTTCTGGGAGGTCTGGAAGGGGTGGTCCCCATCTTTATGCCGGTGAGCTGGGTAACGGTGGTGGAGTTTGTTCTGTTTGTCCTGGTCCTGGTGGTCCGCCCCACCGGGCTGCTGGGGTCCAAATAGATGAACCCCTTCCGGCAATCCGGGTTATGGCCCAGTTTCCTCCTGGTATTCCTGGGCGGCCTGGCGGTCCTGGCCTTGCGCCAGGACACCCTGCGGGAGACGGCCTTCACGGTCCTGATGTTCATCGGACTGGCCTCCAGCCTGAACATACTCATGGGCTACACCGGCTACGTCAATTTCGGCCATATCGTCTTTTTCGGCCTGGGCGGCTATTTCGGCTTCTATCTGTTGAGCGAACTGGGATGGCCCCTTTACCTGGCAGCCCTGAGCGGCGGGGTCCTGGCCATGGCCATCGCCTTCATGATCGGCGCCGCGGTTCTGCGACTGCGGGGGGCCTACTTTGCCCTGGCCACCATCGGGGTCAATGAAGCGGCCCGGGCCTTTGTCAGCAATTTTGAGCCCTTCGGCGGCTCCATCGGCCTGTCCATCAACTTCTCGGCCTACGATCGCTACGGTGGGGCCGGCCAGGCCCTATGGCTCACCTTCACCCTCTTGTGGCTGGTCACCCTGGCGGTCCTGGTGGTGAGTTACCTGGTGAAACGTTCCCGCTTCGGCCTGGGCCTCATCGCCATCCGGGAAGATGAGGACACCGCCATGGTCATGGGGGTCAAGGCTCCCCGGGACAAGACCAAGGCCTTTTTGATCTCCGCCTTTTTCCCCGGCCTCATCGGCACCCTCTATTTCTTTAAGAATGGCAACGTGGAGCCCGAAGACGCCTTCAGGTTTCAAATGTCCCTGGAGGTCCTGGTGATGGTGATGCTGGGAGGTATGGGCACGCTGCTGGGGCCGGTGCTGGGGGCCTTCGCCTATGAGCGGCTGCGGGGTTACCTCCTCACCAGCGTTATCTTTAAGAACCTGCATCTGGCCACCTCGGGCTTGATTCTCCTGCTCATCGTCCTCTTTGTCCCCGGGGGCGGGGTGGGCTGGCTTAGGAAGCGCTTTCCGGGGTTGCGGAGGTGGCTGGAATGATCCTCCAGGTTCAGGAAGTCTCCAAGAAATTTGGCGGCCTGCAGGCCCTGCTGGACGTGAGCTTTGAGCTGCCCGAGGGGCAGATCCTGGGGCTCATCGGTCCCAACGGCGCGGGCAAGACCACCCTGTTCAACGTGATCAACGGGGTCTATCCCCCCAGCAGCGGCCAGGTGATCTTCCGGGGGGAAAAGATTACCGG
>JBEKDQ010000030.1:0-14629 GCA_050014275.1 Desulfobaccales bacterium
TAAGCTCAACAAAAACCGGCTGCTCCCTTTCCTTCTCAAACGCATTAAAGACCTAGGCTACCAAGTAACCCTGGAAGCCGCATGAGGAACTTTTCGAAGCAGGAAATAGAAATCTCTGCAAGCGGTTATGAGAGGGGAGGGCCGAGGCAGGGATCGTCTGATGTCAATGAAGGATTAGGAATATATGCGACCAACGTAATGTGCTTTTGCCAGTTATGGTCATTATCAGGTAGAAATAACCGACTGAAGATGACCATGTTTCCAGAGTTTGGTTCACCTTACCTTTCCACTATCTTGGTGTTATCTTACTTTCGGCGTTCCACCAGCCACCACCCAGGGCGACGAATAACGCCGCGGTATCCTGCAAACGCAGCGCCTGGGCCTCGATATAGCCGAGCCTGGCCTGCTGGTATTGGTTGTCGGCCGTGAGAATCTGCAAATAGTTGACCAACCCGGCCTTATAGTTCGCCTGCAGCAATTGCAACTCCTGATCGGCGGCGTCCAGAGCGGCTGATTGGGCCTGCAAGGTTTCGGCATCGTGTTCCACTGCGCGCAGGCTATCGGCTACTTGCTGGAAGGCGCTGACCACCACCTGTCGATAATCGGTCAGGGATGCCTGATAGGCTTCGATGGCGGCCTTCCGCTGAAACCATAAGGTCCCGCCGCGCAAGAGGGGTTGGGCCAGGGCCGCACCCGCACTCCAAAAATTTCCGCCGGTGGCCAAGAGCTGGGTGATATCAGTGCTCGTTTGGCCATAGCCGGCGCTCAGGGTGAAGCTGGGGAACATGGCCGCGGTGGCCACGCCGATATTGGCGCTGGCAGTGTGCATTTGGGCTTCGGCGGCCAGGATATCCGGGCGCTGGCGCACCAGTTCGGAAGGCAGTGTCACGGGCAGTTCCCCGGGCAGGGTGATTTCCGCCAGATCGACCTGTGGCGGCTGCCACTCCGCCGGGGTGCGTCCCACCAAGGCGGCCAGCAGATGCTGAGTCTTATTGAGGTTCTGCCGCATGGGGGGCAGGGTCGCTTCGGTGGCGGCGAGCTGCGATTGCACGCTAACCACGCTCGAATACGGCGTCGTCCCCGCCTTGAACTGGGTTTCGGTGATGCGCAGTTGCTCCTTTTGGAAGGCGATGAGTTGTTCCGTGGCGTCGATTGAGGCCCGGTAGGCCGCCTGGGCGATGGCGGCGTTGGCGACGTTTCCCAACAGGGTTAGATAGGTGGCCTGGGCGGTGTATTTCTGATAATCCGCCTGAGCCGCCAGGGCCTCCACGGTTCGCCGCGTGCCGCCGAATATGTCCAGGAGGTAGCTGACGGAGACCGAGCTGGTGAAGAGGTTGAAGATGTTACTCTGGGCGGCACTGCCGAATTGGGCGGGGTTAAACTTCTCCCGGCTGTAAGAGAAGCTGCCGCCGACCTGGGGAAAAAAGGCGCCATAGCCCGCCCGCAGGTTGTCCTGGCTTTGCCACAGCCTGGCCTGGGCCGATTGCAGGTTAAGATTTTGGGCCACTGCTTCCTTGATCACCTGGTCTATCTTGGGTGATTTGAACAACCGCCACCAATCTTCGGCGATTTTGGCGCCGTATTCAAAGTGCTGCGCCCGGCCTTCCGCCGTCACCGTCCTGGCCGGTTCCTCCCCTTGGGTATATTGGGTCGCCGCCGGGGGCTGGGGACGGACAAAGTCGGGTCCCACGGCACAGCCCGGGACCAGCAGGCCGGACAAGAGGCCCAGGCAAAACCACGTCAAGATACGCCTGTACCCTGCGCCGCCGTTAGGCAACGCCGGTTTCAGCCGCCGTCTCCACCTGCTCCGGTCTCCTGGCGGCTCATTGCGTTTCCACATAGACGTCCACCAGTTGCCCCGGATAAACATTCATGTCTTGGGGCGGCTTGAAGCGGAACAAGACCGGCACCACTCTCACGTCCACCCTTTCGGTCCTTTGATTCGACAGCTCGATCTTGGGGCCCACATAAGGCTGGATGCGCTCGAACTCCATGGGGATGCGGTCGGTCGTCCCTCTGATTTCCATTTGGGCGTTCATCTTAGACGGCGGCGGCATTCTGGGGATGAGAATCTCGTCAATATAACATCTGACCTCAAGATAAGGTTGTTGGGAGTGGCCCATGACGATGACGGGATCAGAACCCTGGGTATAGGTGTCATAAATTCCCTGGGGCGACACGAAACTGCCCACCGCGGCGTTGATCGCCAGGACCACGCCGTCCACCGAAGCCCGAATGGTGTATTTAGCCAGCAGGGCGGCCCCGCTGGCATAAGTCTTGGACAATGCCTCATACTGATGCTGCTGGTTTTGGATGTCATAGATCCAGGCCCCGGCCTTGGTCAGTTCGTACTGCCGCCGCGCCACTCCGAGATTGGCCTGATTCGCCTTGACCGTGTTTTCCGCGGTGTCCAGCTGATCCTTGCTCACCGATTTGGGGTCCAGGTCTGAGGATTTCCTCAGTTTTATCATCGTATCCAGGGAGGTTCTAAGTTGGGCGTCAGCATAATCTACCTGGGCCTTGGACACACTGAGGACTTCCGATCTCGGCTGGGCCTGGAGTTCCCGCAGCAAGGCCAGGGCGGCTTCAGCCTGGGCCTTTTGCTGCTCCACGGTAGCCCTTTGAACGGAATCATCTAGCAACAGTAATGGCGCGCCCTGACGTACCATCTGTCCCTCGGTGGCCAGGATCTGGGTGATGGTGCCCGGAACTTCGGGAAAGATATTAATGTTGGCCCCGTTCGACTGGTAGCTTTCAATGATGCCGGTGGCATAAATACCTTTGGCATAAGGGTTCTGGGCCGGATTAAAGGCCGGCGGCAGCGGTTTTTTCCGGATGCCGTAAACGTAGGCGCTGACCAATCCGCCCACCAGTCCCAGGATCACCAGAGCGGTTAATATTTTAGATCTCACTTATGCCTCCGATGTCTCCTCTGACAATTTAATCTCCACAATCCGGCCATCTTCCATCTTGAGGTTTCGGTCGGCATATTCGAAGATCCTGGTGTCGTGGGTGACAATCAGGATGCATCGGTGTTCGTTCAATAAGTTTTCTTTAATAAACCCGATAATCTTTCTGCCTGTGGCGCCGTCCAGGGAGGCGGTGGGTTCATCAAGAATTAAAATGTCCGGACGGCTGACGATGGCTCTGGCCAAGGCCACGCGCTGCTGTTCACCGCCGCTTAACCTGGAGGGGGGCATCTCCGCCCGGTCCTTGATTCCCACTACATCCAGAAATTCCATGGCATTCCGCAGGGATTCATCCCAGTCTTGCTTCTTGAGAATCAGGGGGAGAGCGACATTCTCCGCGGTGGTCAGTTTCGGGAACAGGTGATAGTCCTGGAACACAAAACCGACGGTATGCAATCTGAAATCGGCCAGTTCGTTGGGACTGAGTCTCCAGATTTCTTTACCCTCCACCATCACCGTGCCGGCATTAGGTCTAAGAATCCCCGAGATCATGCTCAACAGGGTGGTCTTGCCGCTGCCCGAGGGACCGGTGATATAGAGCATTTCGCCAAAATTGGCCTCAAAACTGACCTCTCGCACCGCGTAGGTCCTGATTTCCTCGGCTCCGAACCATTTCACCAGTTTAACGGCTTGCACTGCTACCTTGGCCATGCTTAACCTCTGAAAATATCGAACGGCTCTATTTTGATCACTTTTCTCACGGCGATGAAACTTGAAACCCCGGAGATGACGAGCACCATGCCGAAGGCCATACCAAGATTGAAATAGGTAATATCAGCGGCGTAATTCGGCACCTTACTTTTGGCCACTGCGATTAGAAGGGAACAGAGGCCAACCCCCAGGCCGTACCCGGTGAATCCGGTGAACAAAGTTTGAAAGAGGATCATGTAAACGAGTTCGTAACCCTTGGCGCCGATGGCTTTCAGGGCGCCGAATTTATCCAGATTTTCCAAAACATAGGTATAGAAGGTTTGGCCACACACGGATAAACCTACCAGGAAACTGATCAGGGTCATGATCAGGATGTTGGTGCCGATACCGGTTTGATATTTGTAATAGTTGGCGACCAGTTGCTGGAATTCGATATTGGTCAGCGCCAAATAGCCGGCCTTGGCCACCTGATTCTTGATATAAGGGATGTCTTTATCATTTTTCGGTTCAACTAGAATATAGGCAATGGTGAAACGCGTGGAAGGGATATACTGAATAGCCCGGGTGAAGGTCGTGTACAGGGTCGGGATGCCGAACAGAGTGCTGCTGGCCACTTTGGCGATCCCGATGACGACTCCCCGGTGGTCATTGATCTCAAAAGTTGTGCCGATCTCAGGGTTTTCTAATTTGGAAAATTCTTCATCTTTTACCACGATAAATCCATTATCGGCGAAAATGTCGTCAATTTTCCCGGCGATCAGTTCGGGCCGGCCTACCAGGCTGGCGTCGTCCAGTCCGAGAATGGTTACCGGCTCATAAACGCCGTTATGGAGCTTGACGAGAGCTACCCCGGAATATAATGGCACTGCGTATTTGACGCCGTTGATACTGCGCACCGCGTCCAAGATGTAATCAGGCAACTGGATGCTGTTGAGCGGATTATTGACGGCCGGGTCCATGACCCAGACGCTGGCGCCCACGTTGATGATGGTGGCCGAGGCCTTATTCAAGATGCCGGAAAATACGGAGGTCAGTTGCACCATAAGAAACACTGCGAAGGTGATTCCTACGATCAGCGCGGCAAACTTGCCCCGGTCATTGACCAACAATTTGAAGGCAACTCGCAAGATTCCGGTCATGGTATACATCCCTCGCCCACAGGCAGGTCGATAGCATCATCCTCACCCTGTGCCAGTCCTCTCAGGGCGCCTAAGGAAAACCGGGTGATGTGATCCGCCACGGCTGCAATATCTTCCGGTTCGTACTGCTGCTGGGGAAAAACCCTTTGGATTACCGGGCGGGCGATACGGTGATGCAGGCATTGACCGATGATGCTTAGCTGGCAGAGGCGAATCTGCTCATCGGTCACCCCGGCTCCCAGCAGTTCTCCCACGATGGCCGCCAACTTCTCTGACATCGGGCGAATCGTCTTTTCCACCAGGGCATCCAGGGCGGCTGTGGGTTCGATCATTTCCTGGGCCATCAACTGGCCGGGCCAGGACGGCACCCCGCCAGCGAGGAGGCTGAACATAACATGGTGAATAAAGGCGTGAAGTCGTTGCGCCGGGGGGAGATCCACATTCTCGCCGGAGTCCAGGGGATATTTCTCTCTGGCCCGGGCATGCGCGTATTCCATGACCGCGGCATAAAGACGTTTTTTATCGCCGAAGTGATAGTTCACGGCCGCGAGGTTGGCCCGGGCCCGGCGGCAGATTTCGCGGATGGTGGAGTTGCGAAACCCTCGCTTGGTAAAGACTTCCCCCGCCGCTTCCAGAAGACGCTGACGGGTTTCGGTACTGGAAGAGATTTCTGAGGGGATGTCCGTAAAGGGAACCTCCAAAAATAGAACAGATGTTTAAAATGATCGTATTAATCAATTGTTTTAATGTCAAGCAAAAAATTAATCATAGGGGGCGGGTCATCTGTATAAGAGCTTTTTCCGGGTCCGCTTCCGCGTCGTCTACCTGGAGGATTCGCGGCCCCTGGAAAAAGCAAACCCCTGGTGGGATTCCTGCCCCTCCTAACTTGCAAGCTCCCCACGGAAATTTTTTCAAAATTTAAGTGCCGGAAAAATGGAAATACCCCCTGGCTTATGGGACCCCTTCCTTTAATAAAAAATGTTCTTCATTTTTGGGCCCTTTAAATGTCCCACAAGCTTAAGCTTGCGAAAATCCTTAATAAAATTAGCGCAGGCTAAAGCCTGCGGCTACCAGAACTCGATATTTTTAAAGATATTCCCGGGACACGATAATAGTTCCCGGGCAGCCACGAATTTAAAAACCCCTTGAGATCTCAAGGGGTTTTTGTTTAGACTCACATTTCGGGTCAATCAAGGAAGGTAATTTAGGCCGGCAGGCGCCGGGGGAGGGTGGGGGTGGATAAAACCTCTCCCGCCCTCCCCCGGCGCCGCCTCAGTTGGCCAGGACCTTGGCGTTGGCCCCGCCGTTGGCCACTAGCACCCGGTCGCGCCCTTTGGCCTTGGCCCGGTACAGAGCGGCATCCGCGGCCCGGATCACCTCCTTGCCGGCGTCTCCGTGATCCGGGAAGATAGCCACCCCGGCGGAGATGGTGATGGGTTTCAGCGAGGTGTTCCGAGTATGTAGGTTTTTGACGCTGCGGTTCAATTCCTTGGCCCGGTTCAGGGCGACCTCCAGGGGCGCCCCCGGCATAATTAACAGAAACTCCTCGCCCCCATAGCGGCAGGCGATGTCTTCCCGGCGAACCTGTTTCTGGATCAGCTCGCCCAAGGATATCAGCAGTTCATCTCCCGCAGTGTGGCCATAGGCGTCGTTGTATTCCTTGAAATGGTCCAGGTCCAGCATGATGACCCCCAGGGGACTCCCCTGGCGCTTGCTCCTGCTTAACTCCCGATCCAGGGTCTCTTCCAGATAGCGCCGGTTGAAGAGGCCGGTGAGGCTATCCCGGATGGCCTGGTTGCGCAGGGTCTCCCGGAGTTTCAGGTTGCCCAGGGCCAGGGCCATGGCCTCAGCGAGGCTGGTGGCAAACTGTGCGATGACCGCCATCTGTTCCTTGATCTCCTGAGTCATTTTGCGCAAATGGAGAATCCCCATGACCTCCCCTTGGGCCATCATGGGCACGCAGAGGTAAGCCCCGGGCAAGGGGGCGGCGACATGCCGGCAGTTCATGGTGCTTCCGGAATCGGCCACCGGATAGGCCCGGCTCCGCCTTAAGGACCAGCATTCATCGTTGCCGAAGGACACCTCCATCCGCGGGGCTTCACCCCAGACGGCGGTCATCTCGAAGAGATCCTTGGTGCAGTTGAGGAGGTAGAGGACCCCGGCGTAATCCGGGAAGAATTTGGGCCCGAAGTAGGTGATGGCGCTATAGGTTTCGCCGGAGGTCTGGCAGGACTGGAAGATTTCACTCATTTCCCGGAGCAGGAGCACCTGGCGGCTGCGCTCGTTGGATTCATCCACCAGGCCCCGGAGTTGCTCATTGGCGGCATGCAACTTCGCTTCCTTCTCCTTCAGCTCCGTCAAATCCCTGGCCACCGCGACGCTGCCCACATTTTTGCCAGCCTCATCCCGCATCACCTTGATGGACAGACTGGCTGGGAAGGTGCTGCCGTCTCTCCGCTTCATGGTGATTTCGTAATGCTTGACAAAACCGTCCCGGCGCAAAGGGATCATCATCTTCGCCATTTCCTCTCTATGCGCATAGAGATCAGAGGCCGGCTTCCCCTGCAGCTCTTTAAAGGTGTAGCCGTAGATAACCTCGGCAGCCTTGTTCCATTTGGTAATATGGCCGTGTGGGTCGACAATGCCGATGCCTTCGGCCGAGCTGTCGATGACGTTCTCCAGGAATTGACGGGACCTCTGGAATTCGGCTTCGGCTTGCTTGCGCCAGGTGATGTCCCTGAAGGTCCCCACCACCCCGACCACCGCCCCGTTTTCGATAACGGGGGTGGTCACACAGGCCACAGGCAGGACCTCGCCCCTCTTGCTCCAGAAGACCTCATCCCCCAGGCAGTGTTCCTTGCCGTCCCTGAGGGTAGCAAGAATGGGGCAGTCCGCCTCGGGATAGGGGCTGCCGTCCGCCTTCTTGTGATGGATCAGCTCGTGCAGATTTTGCCCCACCACGTCTTTACCCTGGTATCCGAGCATCTTGAGGGCGGCCGGATTGATGAAGGAGACCTCGCCGCGGCAATCCAATTCAAACAGGCCGTCGCCCAGGGAGTTCAGGATTATCTCATTTCGATGTTGCATCTTTGCCAAGGCAGCCGTTATTTCATGCTCTTTGGTGATGTCGGAACAGATTCCGGTGATATAATCCACCTTGCCGTGGTCATCGTAGTTGATCTGACCCCTTTCCCGGATCCAGAGAACGTTCCCGGAGGCGGTCTTTATCCGATACTCCCGCAGATAGAATTGATCGCCAATTAGGGCCTCCTTGAAGGCCGCCTTGGCGTCGGCCACATCCTCGGGCAGGATGATATCGGACCATTTCATGCGGTGGGAATTGAATTCCTCCACCGGATAGCCGGTCAGCGCCTCGAACTTATCGTCAAGGAATTCGGCGCTGCCATCCATATAGCCTGTAAAGACTATGGAAGGGATGGTTTTGAGCAACGAACGGGACTTTTTCTCGTCTTCCTGCAAGGATGCCAGTTTCTCCCGCAACTGCCGATCGTCCTGCCGCAGGGATTCCAGTTCCCGCCGCAACTGCCGGTTGGGTCTCCGATTCAGGAGGTACATGCACGCCAACAGGATGAGGGCGATCCCGGAACTGATGATGATGGTGGTCATCTGAGGAAGGTTCATTGTTTTTTTTTCCCCCAGCAGTACCTGAGATTCTCAGACCATAATTGGTCCCCGGTCTTGGTGCGAAAAAAAAACCCGGGGCTCGATTAATACGGCCCCAGGTAGGTTTGCCCACATTTCGGCAATCCCGCTACCGTAGCCTGAAGGCTTTAGGCCGGAGATTTTGCGTCCTACCCTTTCGGAGTAGTTTGCCCTTTCGCTGATATTGCCCTTAGCTTGCTGAATTTCTCCAGCTTAGTAAATCGGGGATTCCCTGATTCCCCAGGGAGAATTTTCTTAAATTATAGCAAAATTTGGCAATAAGCGCTCAAATTAAAATGAAAAATTCGCCCCCGGCTGAGAGCCGGCGCCGGCCGCCACGGGCGAGCGGCGCCTTATCCCCTGGCCGGGCCGCTAAATCCAAATCCCGGAGGAATCTTGAAGTAGTTTTATGGGAGCCCCCATAAAGAGGGCGGACGCAGTTCCCCCGTAGGGGAAATACCACGATTTATGGAAGGATACCGGGGAAATGAAAATAGCTTAGCCGGTTTCCGCGATTATTTGGGCTGGGCCGCCTTATGATGGGTGCCCCGCTCACCAAATCCCCGTTGTTTGGCCATCTGGCTGCGCTGCTTAGAATATTCCTTGCATACGAGAGGATATTTTTTGGGATCCAAACTGTATCTCTGGAAATATTCTTTGGGCTGCAACTTGTGGGCCTTGCGGATGTGGGCCTTCAAGGTGCGCATCTTTTTCCCGCACTCCAGGCAGACTACGTGTTTCTCCGTGACAATCTCCTTCAGGGGCACCGGCGGTTTTTTCACCAGGCCGGCCTCTTTGCCCTTTTCCGGGACCGGGCCCTCCGGGATAACGGCGCCGCCTTCCACGGCAGCCAGGACTTGGTAGACCTCTTTAATTTCCTCCACCAACTCTTGGGGAGTCAGTTCGCTCATGGAGGCGTGGGCTATCACAATTTGTGACGTTAACCTTAACACTTCGCTGGCCATGGGACCCTCTCTTTCATCTCAATTTAGTTAAGACCTCTGTAAAAGGCCTGGCGGTCATCCTGAGCCCAGCGAAGCATCTGGTATTCCTAAGATCCTCCGGCCGCTTCGCTCCCTCAGCATGACATGTTGGGGCTCTTTTTTTCAGACGCCTCTATTTGGTAAATATAATTATTAGATTTATTATTTATCAGAGTCAAGAATTTTATTCGCTTCTCATTTAATTTTTGTTTTTTGCGAGATGAGATTCTTTGAGGGGTTAGCGACTCCAGGGCTCGATGAGGACTGCGAGGTGGAACAAACCCATGTAGCAAGGCGGCACTTAGCGGAGGGATTTGCCCAATGCCGCCCCATTGTGAAATCCAAAACAGTTATTAACCTGAGATCTCTTTAAAGATCATTTTCGCCCCGGGAAAAATCTGACAGCTATTCCAAACCTCTCTTTCTGAGAAAAGTCATTTTGAGCAAACCAAGATGACCCGAGGGTCACAATGGCCCATGCAGGTCGTGTCGCTCAGGTTCACGGAAAAAAACCGGTTTTGAAAAGCTTCTATTGTTTATTAACCTGCATTGAAAAGTTTTCATGTAGGGTGCGCACTGCGCACCATAAATATGCGTAATTCTGTATATTTTTGGAGGGTCGAAGGCTCAGGAGCGATTGTTTCCAATTTTCTGCTTCGAAAAGTTTTAAAGAATTGGTGGCACAGGCGTCTCGCCTGTGCGGAGCAAGATAAAGCTTTCGATAAAAGCGCCTTTAGTGGCACAGGCTTCCAGCCTGTGTCGAACTCGTCGGCGGGCTGTGCCCGCCGAGTTTTGGCGGCCACAGGCCGCCCTATAGGTCTGCTCGGAAAAAGTTCCGAGCATGCGAGATACCCACCCTCTGGCAGAGAAAGTACCGCGCCGCTGAGGGCGGCGGCGCTATATTTTCATGATTTGCGGGTGGGCCGAAGGTCCATGAATGACTGCTCCGAAAAGTTCTGAAGAATTGGCGGCACAGGCGACTCGCCTATGCGGACTGAGTAGCCGGCGAGACGCCCGCCCACCGGTCTTCTCAAAGTTTATTGGGTGGGCCAAAGGCTCATGAGCGACTGCTCGGAAGAATAGCAGGTCTGGTCCGGTGCTGCAGTTGGCCTCGGCGCCGGTTTTTCTCTGGCAGATGCGAACCGAAGGCAGTTGACCGGAATGAACGGGGAATTCCGCCCTAGGGTTTAAAATCTTGCTCAGTCCTCGCAGCGCCCCTGGGAGGAGAGGAGGCCGGATAATTGCGGGTTTATGCCGTTCAGCTGTAGCCCGGAGATGCTCACCCCGGCCGAGATTGACATCCCCTTGCTCCTGTGGCATGGTAACTAGGGAAAAATCCATACCGGGAGGTCCAGGTGCAGGCCAGTTCCAGCAGCTCGACCCGCCCGCGGGTTCGCCGGCGGCCTGGGCCGAAGGTCTGGGGTTTGGCCGGCGCCCCGGGGGAGCATTGTTTTATCGGGTTTTTAAAGGGAGGGGAAAAGCCGATGAGGATTTTCGCCATTGCCAACCAGAAGGGCGGCAGCGGCAAGACCACCACCAGCGTCAATCTGGCCGCGGCCCTGAGCGAACAGCAGCGCCGCGTCCTGGTGATGGATCTGGACCCGCAACACTCCAGCACCGACTGGTTTGGCATCAAAAACACCGGCAAAGAGGTGCTGGGCATCTTCACCGATAACGGCGACCCCGCGGATTTCGTCCGGGAGGCCGGGGCTCCGGGGGTGGACCTGATCCCGTCGTCTTCCTGGCTGGTGGGGGCGGAGAAGATTCTGGCCGGGGAAGTGGGGGCGGAAACCATTCTGCGGCGCAACCTCCAGCGCCTGCCGCCGGACCGCTGGGACTACCTCCTCATAGACTGCCCTCCCACCCTGGGGATCCTGACCATCAGCGCCCTCACTGCGGCGGAAGAGCTGCTGGTGCCGGTGGAGGCCCATGTCATGGCCCTGAGCGGCCTGGCCCAGCTCCTGCAAACGGTGGAACTGGTCCGGGAGCGCCTCAACCCCGAGCTCAAAATCTCCGGTATCCTGGCCTGCCGGGTGGACGCCCGTACCCGCCACGCCCGGGAGGTGGTGGAGCAACTGCGGGAGCGGTCCGGCCGCCTGGTCTACCATACCGTTATCCGGGAGAATATCCGCCTGGCCGAATGTCCCTCCTTCGGCCGCCCCATAACCCAATATGATCCCAACAGCGCCGGGGCGGCCGATTACCGGGCCTTGGCCCGGGAGATCATCAGCCAGGAAGGGGGTTAAGTTATGGTCAAACGCAGCACCATCGGGGAAAATCCCCTGGATGCGCCGGCGGCGGAGAATCCACTGGATACTGTGTTGCCGGGGCCAGGGGCGGCCAACCGGACAGCCAGGGTGGAAGAGCGCCTGGATTTGCTGGAAGCCGGGCTGGCGGGATTGCAGGCGGAGGCGGCCAGGGTCAAGGGGCTGGAGCCGGGAATCAGCAGGGAGGCGGTCCAACTGAAGACTGAGATGGCCAGCCTCAAAGGGGAGGTGGCGCGGCTTCAGGCTGCCTTGCCGCTCCTACAGGCGGAGATGGCGCCGCTTAAGGCCGAAGTGGCCGGACTGAAGGCGGAAATGGCGCAGCTCCGGGCCAGGGTGACCCCCTCGGACCTACCCTGGTGGATGGGTGGCAGGAAGAAATGAGGCACCAAGATGTTGGGTTATGCTTCTGGGAACCGACGCCCCGTCTCAAGTCCCTTGATGGTACAGGCGGCCCCAGGCCGCCTTGTTCGGCTAACAGAAAGCTCAGGTCCACAATCCAAATGAATAAAGATAGGTCCAGGAAGGACAAATAGTTTTTATCTGGTATTGACTTTGTCAAAAAAGATGGTTACCGAATTCTAACATATGTTGAAATAGTTGGAGATTAAATTAGATAGATATTGCACCTTATCCAGGCGGCAAGGATGCCTGCAAGACCCCTTAGGGGAGGAGGGAGGAATTCTGGGGCTGGCCATCTCACCTGTATGACGCCTTCTCAAAGCTAACCGCCGGCCAGGCGTTTCTAAAGATCTCCCTTAACCGGACGTGCTCGTAAGTATCCCTGCCGCGCCCGCTGCCTTTAGCAGGCCCCAACCTCCGTAAGCAATGGCAAGGGGCTGCAGGACTTGAAGATATCTGGGAAAACGGGCAATGAATGGCAATTATTTTTATAAAATCATCCTGGCTGATGATCATGCTCTGGTGCGCCAGGGTATCAGGAAGATCATCGAGGAAGACGGCGACCTGGAAGTCGTGGGGGAAGCCGGGGATGGCATGGAACTCCTGGAGATTCTGAAAACCATCCGACCGGACCTGGTTATTGTCGATATCGCCATGCCCCGGCTCCGGGGCCTGGAGGCGACCAGAAGGATTAAGCATCTTTATCCCCAGGTCAAGGTCATGATTCTCAGCATGCACCGCAGCAAGGAGTATCTGCGCCAGGCAGTGGCCGCCGGAGTCAGCGGCTACCTCCTCAAGGAAGACGCGGATACGGCCCTCCATACCGCCATCAAGGCGGTCCGCAACGGCAAGGAATTCTTTTCCCCCCTGCTGGCAATCTAGTGGTCTGTTCCGCAATTGATTATCCACTGAAAATGACTGATTTTTAAACCCCTTCGGAAAAGGTGGGTAGGGGCAGTAGTGTCCGGCAACAAAATTACATGAGGTATACTGCTTCGAAAAGTTCCTCAGTATGTGGGATACCTACCCTTTGGCAGCCGGTTCCCGCGCCGCCGGGGGCGACGGCGCGACATTTTCATGATTTACGGGTGGGCCGAAGGCCCATGAATGACTGCCTTGAAAAGTTGTGAAGAATTGGTGGCACAGGCATCCCGCCTGTGCGGACTAAAGCGGCTTTGCTGGCGGGGGATATAAGGTGCGCAGTGCGCACCCTACACGGCGGGCACGGAGGCCCGCCCCACCGGTCTTTTCATAATTTATGGGTGGGCAAAGGCCCATGAGCGACTGTCATGAAAACTTAAATTAAAAACATATCTCTACAATAGCAATAACTAGCCGGACACTAATGGGGAGCCCCCAGGTTTTTTACTGGCAAAAATCTCCCAAAGCGTGTTATATTTTTCTGTTTGGTTAATAATTTCTCTTAAAGAAAATATCATGCCAGAGATATTGCATGGAAATCCGGGAGAACGGCGCCTGTTTTTGGGGAATGAGGCCATCGTGCGGGGGGCCCTGGAGGCGGGGGTAGCCCTGGTCACCACCTACCCCGGCACCCCGGCCTCGGAAATCGGCGACCGCAGCTATGAAATCTCCCGGCAGACG
Source organism: Desulfobaccales bacterium (assembly GCA_050014275.1). GTDB lineage: Bacteria > Desulfobacterota > Desulfobaccia > Desulfobaccales > 0-14-0-80-60-11 > JAPLJC01. The sequence continues at coordinate 13,674 of JBEKDQ010000030.1, forward strand.
GACCTGGCCTTTGAATACTCGGTGAACGAGAAGGTGGCCCTGGAGGTGGCTGCCGGGGCCGCGGCTTCGGGCTGGCGGGTGCTCACCGCCATGAAGCACGTGGGCCTGAACGTGGCCGCCGACACCCTCATGACCCTGGCCTACACGGGAGTCAAGGGCGGTATGGTCATCGTCAGCGCCGACGACCCCTCCCTGTTTTCCAGCCAGAATGAGCAGGATAACCGCTATTACGCCAAAATGGCGGGGCTCCCCATGCTGGAGCCGGACAGTCCCCGGGAGGCGTTGGTGATGGCCAGGGCGGCCTTCTCCCTCTCGGAGGAACTTAACCTGCCGCTGCTGCTGCGCACCACCACCCGGGTGAACCACACCCGGGGGCCGGTGACCCTGGGGGAACTCGCCTCCCGGCCGGGGCCGGGCCGCTTTCTCAAGGACCCTTTTCGCCTGGTGATGGTGCCGGCAGTGGCCCGCCTGGCCCACGCCCGGCTTCTGGAGGCCCTGTCCCGGGCCCTGGCCCTGGCGGAGAAGAGCCCCTTTAACCGGGTCCGCGGCCAGGGCCGCTGGGGGATCATCACCAGCGGGGTGAGCCGGGTCTACGTGGCCGATGCCGTCCGGGAACTGGGGCTGGCCGCGGAGATCAAAATCCTGGAACTGGGATTCACCCACCCCCTGCCCGGGGAGCTTATCGGCGATTTCCTTCAGGGCCTGGAAAAGGTTTTGGTGGTGGAGGAACTGGAGCCGTACCTGGAAGAGGCGGTCAAGGCCGTGGCCCAGGGCCGGGGGCTGACGCTGGCCATCCGCGGCAAGGCCCCGGGCCTCTTCTCCCGGCTCTACGAATACCACCCCGGCCTGGTGCGGGAGATGATCGCCCGCGTCTTCGGGGTCGATTATCGGCCCCCGGCCATCACCGTCCCGGAGCAGTTATGGGGCCGGGCCTTGCCGGACCGCCCCCCCAACCT
>JBEKDQ010000031.1:0-14573 GCA_050014275.1 Desulfobaccales bacterium
CCGACGCCGCAATTCCTAGCAACAGCAAAAAAAGGACCGTCACTATAGATTTCATTTTTCCTCCTGTGGTTGTGAAAGGACCGCCGGCTTTTACCCGCCCAATGCAGCCGGCTCTGAGAAGAGATAAAAATACCGAGGCCTACCCAGGCGCTTGGCAGTGGTTCACTACGCCGATGGTGGTATTAAACTGCGAACCTTTGTTTTATGGCCACAGACCGCATTTCCCCTCAACGTCTTTGGCCACGGCAATCACGAACGGCGGAACCACCGCCGTTCCCAGTTTATCCCCGGTGCACGCTAGAAGCAAGATTAAAACGCGGTTGAACCCCTCTTGCCACCTGACTCGTAAGCTCAAGCTAGAACTTGTACTGTAAAAATGCCGTCAGCACATGTGCCGTGGCGTTCCTGTAGAACCCGTTCAGGGTATTTAAGCTCTGATTGGTGGTGGTTTGGGGGGGGCCGTTCGTGATTCCTGTCAGGTAAAGGTCTTGGTACGCTTTGCTCATGTTGAAGCTCTCGAATTGGTATCCCACTCTGCAACCCCAGTGCTCGTTCAACTTGTAGGCAAGATTGGTATTGATATCGGCGAAGCCTTCGAACAGATGGGGCATGACCGGGTTGTTGAAATCCGAGCTCGAAATGGAGTAGCTGGCGCTGCTGGTGAGCTTCAGCTTGTCCGGAATGAGCTTAAAGTCTACTCTGGCGGTGAAGGTGTCATATTGATCGTCGGTGAGCAAAACGGGGCCAGAATCACCCGTGACGAAAAAACCTGTCCCGTTAAATGTGGTGCTGGTGGCGAGTTCTTTAGTGCTGGCTTGCTGGTGGTCGTATCCCAGGCTCAACGCCACACGTTCACACCACTGCCAGCTCGCATCCGCTCCGGCCGACCAGCCTTGATCTTTGAGCAAACCATATCCCGAGTTATTAAAATCGTCGTTGTACAACGAGAAATTGAATGAGAAGGTGACATTATTCACGGGGAACATCTCTGCAATGACATTGGCTTTGTTCTGTCGGTCGTCTCCCGCGAAGAATTTGTAAGTCAGCACATTACTCGGCGTCACCTCCAGAAAATCAGCCCCTACCCGGTCCGTGTAACCATAGTTGGCTATCAGGTTCAGCCAGCTAGTAGGAAACAGCCTGACGCCCACCTGGGGGGAGTTGCTATAGGTATAGCCCTCATCCTCGGTGCGGTCGACGCTTTGGAAAGCGTAGGCGACATCGAAGGCCACCAGGCTGTTCACTTTATAGTCGGCGCCGGCGTTGACCGTCTGCCGTAAATACGAATACTGCTCCATATTCAGCAGGGGTCGGTTCGCTCCTGATAATGCGGATGCGGCCAGAAAAAGATTATTATTCAGGTTCTGATTCTCAAAATCATAAGCATGGTACGCATACCTCAAAGTTAATGGGTCGCAGGGACGGGTTACGCCTGCAATATCCCCGGCAAAAGTCGAGGCGCTGAGACCCGCATCGCCGTAAGAAACCCCATGTTCATCTAAGACGGTGTCGTTCTGGGCCAGCCAGCCGTAGGAAAACGAACTGGTGATCCTGGTCTGGTAGGCCTTAGGCAGGTTCACTCCCCCCTCAGCGGTAATGTAGTTGGCCATATTGCTTGGGGGCAGGGATACAAAGATGCCCGACGGGCTCTTAGTCTCTAAGAAGCTATCGTCAAAGGTCGAAAGATGATAAGCCGTACGAAACTGATAATTCGGCCCATCACATTCTTTCGACCGAGCATATTCCGCTCCGACATTCAGGTCGTTTTGCCGATAATCAATCGGTCTGAGATAGCTGGTAAAAGCATAGGCGCCGCCGGTTGCGCCAGTAGGGCCTCCAACATAGGACTGCGGAAACTGGCCGTTTCTTTTCAGGAACAGGTCCTCGACGAAAAGGTCGAGCTCAGGGGTTGGCGAGTAGTCGGCCTTGAACCGCAATCTCTGCAAAAGGATACCTATTGCATCATTATAGGGATTCACCGTGCAGTAAAGGTGTTGGAGCTGGTCATACTCAACTTCGGCGTGGTAGACCCCGAGTTTCCCCATCTGGAGCAAGAAATCCTGATCTGTTAATCCCGGATGGCTCATCTGGAATCTATAATACTCCAGGCCGTCCTTGCTCTTCAGAGCTAAATCCGCATTCGCCAAAGGCCCTACGGGAAAGGGAAGATACTCTTCCAAATATCCCCGGTTCCTGTTGTTGGGGTAATCGGCGAGAGCTCCTCCGCCCACTTCGAGATAGCCGCCCAACGAGTAATCCCCCACGTTCAGTTCAGCAAATCCGCCCGCGCAGGTCAGAGGGATAAACATGACTGCGAGAAAAACGACCAGGATCCCCCTCTTCATCTTCATCCCCCCCTTATCTAAAGAATAAATTGCCGTTGATATTGTTGCTGCCGTGGATCTCCCGGTGGCAGTTGATGCACCCCGTGCCGACCATCGGCGTCGGCCTCACTCCCCCCCTGGGCTGGAAACTGACGTTGTGGAAGTTAACGTGGCACTCCCGGCACAACCTGATGGGAGGCGCTTTCAGCAGGCTGGGATAGGCGCTGCCGTGGGGCTGATGGCAATTGAAGCAATCCTCCATGACCGGAGGGTGCTGAAAAAGGTACGGACCTCGGTACTGGGCGTGACACGTAAAGCAAAGTTCTCTATTGGAAAGCCCCCTTACGAGCTTGGGCGAGGTAGTCCCGTGCGGGTTGTGGCAACTGGCGCAGGTCAATTTTCCCTCGCGCAAGGGATGATGCGAAAACCGCAGCTCGGCGCGGACTTGCTCTTTATGACAGGTAGCGCACGTATCCTCTACGGTTAAATTGGCGAGTTGATTACGGGTCGCTATTCCCGGTCCCGTATGGATCACGTGGCACTTTGTGCAAGCGATGCCGTTGGTGTCATGAACACTGCCCGCCCAGAAAAGCCTCTCCCCCTTTTCATGGCACTTGAGACAGACCTCGTTGCGCACGGAAACAGGGGTTGTCGTCCCCTGCGTGAATCGAATCTGCCCCGCGTGGGATTTACCTCCTGAACTGACGTGCTCTGCTCCCGGTCCATGACACGTTTCACACCCAAGTTTTTCAGTAGCGGTACGGGGGTGTTTCAGAAACAGGGTGCCCATAGACGTCTTGGAGAGCCGATCGTACACCTGGGGGTGACAGGTTTGGCAGACTTCCGGGCCTACATACCCTTCATTGGCATTTTCGGCCTTTTGGTACTCCCCTTTTGCCGGTGCTTTTGAGAAACAGAGAAGGAAAACCAGTAGAATGACAAGAGTCAGTGCGGGTATGAAAATTCTGCGCATCGCCTTCCCCCGTGAGGTAATTAAATTGTGGAAATTTGTTTCAGGGTTTTACTTCTCCAGTTTTTGTTGAGCATTGGGTTATGCCATACAAGATACGATCAGAACTGGCCTCATTGGTGAAACAGTTGTTCATTACCGGGTGCGCCGGCGCACCTCCGGAAAGCCCGTGCCAGGATATTGGTGGTGCGGATGGATTTCTAGCGCCCTGGAGGAAAGCCATAAAGGCGCAGGCATCCCCCAATACTACTTAAGCCCCTCCCTCAGCCACTCCTTGACCCGCCTCCCCATCATCAGGCAGCAGTTAAGGGAGCCCCCTCGGGCATCAAATGTTCCCATCCCCTTCTAATCTATTACGCTTATATATATGCTTTTTATATAGTTAAATATAATTGGAGATGTCAAGCAAAAAATCAGGAGTTAAGGATTTTGCCTGGCCCTTGTATCTGGCCTTGGGCCGGCTATCTGAGGGCGGCGGTCCCTGGCCTCGGCCGTCACTTGCCTGATCCTGGCCCTCGTCATCCTCATCCCCCTTTTCAGCCTGTTGACCATTATTGCCAGCCAGGCGCTGGAATTTTCCAACACTGATAGCACACGTCCTGGGAGACTGTCAACAAAATTTTTTAGAAATTTTATTACTTATTTTAGGCCGCGGCAGCAACGAGAAACGATAAGAACCGGGATTATGCTCGACCTTGGCTGTCACGGTCCGACACTGATAGCACACGTCCTGGGAGACTGTCAACAAAATTTTTTAGAAATTTTATTACTTATTTTAGGCCGCGGCAGCAGCGAGAAACGATAAGAACCGGGATTATGCGCGCCCTTGGCTGTCACGGTCCTAAATTGTTTTTTGGGCCTATTGCCCTGGGGGAATCTCTCAAGGTTTCAGTCCTTGACCGATTCCTTAACTGAGATTATGCGGCAGCCTTGGCCTCCGCGGGCCAAAAATGGTTTTTACGAAAGGCCCTGATTACCGGGATCACCGGGCAGGACGGCAGCTATCTGGCGGAGTTGCTTCTGGGGAAGGGCTACGAGGTCCATGGCCTGGTGCGCCGCTCCAGCAGCTTCAATACCCGGCGCATCGACCATCTCTACATGGACCCGCACGAAGCCGGGGCAGGTTATTCCTGCACTACGGCGATTTGGGCGACGCCGGGCAGCTCAGCCACTTGATCTATAATATCCAACCCGGGGAGATCTATCACCTGGCGGCCCAGAGTCATGTGCGGGTAAGTTTCGACATGCCGGAGTACACCGGAGAAGTCACCGGCCTGGGGGTGATCAGGCTGCTGGAAGCCATCCGCCGCAGCGGCATTAAGAGCCGTTTTTACCAGGCCTCTTCCAGTGAACTTTATGGGGATGCCCCGTCGCCCCAGAACGAAGAGACTCCCATGCGGCCCCGGAGCCCCTATGCGGTGGCCAAGCTCTAGGGCTACTGGATGGTGCGCAACTACCGGGAAGCCTACGGCTTGTTTGCGGTGAATGGCATTCTCTTCAACCACGAATCGCCCCGGCGGGGTGAGACCTTGGTCACCCGTAAGATCACCAGGGCCGTGGCCCGGATTAAGCTGGGGCTGCAGCAGAAACTCTTCCTGGGCAATATGGAGGCCCGCCGGGACTGGGGCTACGCCCCGGACTACGTGGAGGTCATGTGGCTCATGCTGCAGCCGGACTCCCCCGGGGTTAACGTCCTGGCCACCGGTGAGACCCATTCGGTGTGCGGGAGTTTCTGGAGGCGGCCTTCGCCTACCAGGAATTTTGTTCCGGACACTACTGGGACTGGGCCGGTTAGTTCAAAAAAGATCGCATATCAAGCAGGCGCAAATGCTTATCCAAAACCACGGCAGGGAATAAGGATGATGCAAGCAAGGCAAAGTTGTGGCGTCCATTGGTTAGACGCCGGATCTGATCATCGAAAGGTGCAAAAAAAGGGCAATCCACCCGGTCGTCCAGGGTCTTGCCAAAGAATTTTGGGACCCTACGCTCCAGGGGGACGAAAAAGCGGCCTCCGGCCAGAAACTTCGGGGTGAAATGGCGGTCGTCCACCACCAGGAAGGAGATTCGGTATTTGCGGCAGAAGGCTATGACCTCCTGAGGGTCGCCGGTATAATAGGCGGCAAACAGATCTTCCAGGCGGGGCTCGATCTCTTGCCAGAAACCTTTGCTCCAGGGATGGGCCAGCTTGTAGGTCACCAGGGCCCGGCGCCGGGCGAAGGTAGGGACGCTGTCCATCAGGTTGGGGTGGCCGGCAATGATGGCGTCCTTGGGAGTGGCGGCCAGGGCGGCGTAAACTGGCTGGTAGGCGGCATAATCTTTGAGGCCCACATTCTCCAGGCGCCATACTCCCAATCCGGCGGCGACCGCCAATACCAGAACCCCCATGGTCCTCGGCCATTGCTCCACTTTCAAAAGGGCATGCAGACCCAGAGCCAGGATAGGACAATAGGCCAGATTGAGGATATAGATGAGATAGCGGTCCGGGATGAACAGCTTGAGCAGAAAGATGCGGGCCATGGAGTAAACTACCAGACCGGCCAGCAAGAGATAGCCAAGGGGTTGGAGTCGGGGCGCCAGGGCCCTTAAGGCCACCCGGCTAAGACCCCAAAGGGTGGCGGCGCCCAGTACCACGCAGCCCGCAATCCCGGCCAGCGGTCCCAAATCCCGGAAGGGGGCTATCCATTCCCAAGGGCTGATCAGCTCCCAAAAAATGGAGGGGACCGGCAGGATGGCGTAGCGGCCCCCAGCATAAAACTCTGGCCGGTTAACCATCTCGGCGTAGCTTACCAGGGGCCCGAAGCCGGAGGCGTCAAAGCGGTAGTTCATCAGGGCCACCAGGGCGACCCCGGCGGCCAGGAGGAAAGCATGGGGCCAGTGGGCTGGGAAGGGCGGGGGTCTCAGCTTACCGTGGCGGCCAGCCAGCCAGGCGAGCGCCACGGCCACGGCGCTGGTTATAAAAATGTAGGGAATAAACAAGGCCTGCAAAAGGAGGGCGGCGCCCATTCCCCAGGGCCGCTCTTCCTGCCAGCAAAGCCAGAAAAAGGCCAGGAGGGGGGCGGCAAAGGCCCGGGCCAGCCCCCCGGCCAGGTTGTCCAGGAAGAGAGGCATGAGCCAGTAAACCGCCACCATGGTCCAGGCCAGGCCGCGGCCTCCGATTTCCAGACCCAGGCGGTATAGGCAGAGGGCCAGGAAGATGAATAGCAGCCCGGGCAGGAACTTGGAAAACGAGATGGGGTCCGTCACCCAGGTGGCCAGCCAATAGAGGCCCTGGACTCCCCAGGTGACGTAATGGCGGGCATATTCCGCCAGGAGATCGCCCCGAAACAGCTCCGGGTCCAGCCACTGCTGCATCCAGAAGATCTGCTGCCGGACGTCGTCATTGATGACATAAGGACTGGACCACGCCTTCATGTGGGCCAGGAAGAAGACGACGGCGGAGAGGACCCCCGCCATCAGCAAGTCAACAATGGGCCTAAAAGCCGGGGGCCCCGGATCCTTCATGGAGTCAAATTTCTCTTTCAAATAGCCGGAAGGTCTTGTAAATTTGGCCACCGCAGGACTGGATCACCTTGATCCAGTGACGCAGATTTTCGGGGATCAGGGAGAAGTCGATAAAATCACATGAGGTTTTTTTGGCGATGTTAATCCAGGTCTTTAAGATGATGGCATGGTGAAGCCGCTTCATCTGGTAGGGCTGGGCGATGCCGAGGACCAGGGCCCGGAGTTTGTGCACCGGGCCGAACCTGGCGTGATACAGGAGCCGGAGTTTGTCCCAGGGGGAGAGGCGCCCATCAAGTTGTTGCACCAGGGGGTTCAAATCCGGCAGAACAATGCCGAAGCCCACCAGCCGCTCGCCGTCCAGCACCATCTGGACCAGATCCCTCCGCAACAGCGGCTTGACCTCGTGCAACAGGTGATCGAACTGCCGCCGGGTTAGGGGGACATGCCCCCAGTTAGCGCTCCAGGCCTCATTGAAGAGATGAAAGATTTCCTCGGCCCGCCTGGCCAGTTCCCGGGGGTTGTAGGTAGCCAGGGTCACCTTCTGGGTGCTCAGAATCTCCTCCAGGCGCCGCTCGATGGCCGGCAGGTCAACGTCTTGGAGGTTGGAATTCTTGAGGGCCACCCAATCCATGGCCTTGCGGAAGCCCCAGGAGGTGACCAGGTCCAGGTAGTAAGGGGGATTGTGGGTCTGGAACATGGCCGGAATGGAGTCGAAGCCCTCCACCAGCAAGCCCATCTCGTCGTAGATGGAGAAATTGAGGGGTCCCACCAGGCGGTGGCAGCCCCGCTCCCGCAACCAGGCCGCCGCGGCCTCGAACAGGGCCTGGGCTACCTGCGGTTCCGGGATAGCTTCAAAGAAGCCCCAAAAGCCGGTGCCCGGGCCGTGGTGCTCATCATGGAGCCGGTTGCGGTGGGCGGAGATGCGGCCCACCGGCTCACCGTCCCGGAAGGCCAAGAAAAACTGGGCCTCGCCGATTTCAAAGAAGGGCCCCGTACGTTGATCCAGAAAGCGGCGCTGCTCAGGCAACAGGGGAGGCACCCAATAAGGGTCATGCTGATAAAGACGCCAAGGGAATCGCAGAAAATCTTCCAGGCCGGCGGCGTCTTTGACGGGAGATACCATAATCTCCCCGTTAATTGCCATCGAGTTACCTCTTCACTGGGTTTTGCGAAAAATTATTTGGGCCTTTAAGCCGTCCTTGAGCTCCATCTCCGGGTTGGCCACCTCTAATTCCACGTCGTAGTAGGCAGGCTGTTCCAGCCCGGGGGTCAGGGACGACCAGGAGATGCGGCTCACTTGCCCCTGGAACTTCCGGCCCGGCAGGGACTCCAGGTTGATCTCCGCGGTTTCACCGGTTTTGATCTGCAGGGCCTCGATTTCGAAGGCCTGGGCCCGCACCAGCATGGGATTCATCACCCCCACCTGAAAGACTCCGGGGGTGGGTTCAAGCAGCGCTCCTTGCCGCAATTCCGGCTGGATCCAGATAATATAGCCGCCGATGGGAGCCCGCAGGATCCCTTCTTGGGGGATCGCTCCCGATTTCACCCCGTTTCCCAGTTGGCTTTTCAAGACGGCCAGGTCATCCTGAGCCGACAGCCGCAACTGGCGCAGGGAGGTCTGGAGTTCCGTGCGTTCCCGGGTGAGCTGCTGGAGGTCATGGTTGGCCTGTTCCAGGCTTTGGGGTGAGGCCAGCTTTTTGACCGCCAACTTGGCCAGTTCCTGTTGCTTGGCATCCGCTGCATCCAGGTTTCGTTCCAATTCCGCCAGTTTAACCTCGGTATCCGAGATTTGTAGAGGGGATAGGCGCTGCTGAATCAGCAGCAGGGCCTCCGGGACCGGGCGAAATTTGGCCAGGGCCTGCCCGGGCGCCACGCGTTCTCCGGAGCGCACCAGCACCGAGGTGATGACCGCCTTGAAGGGCAGGTCCACCACGCGTTTGAGGGAGCAAAAGACCTTGCCGTTAAAGCTGATCTCGGGCTCCGGGGTGGTAATCGCCGGGGCCGGGGCCGGGGCCGGGGCCTCCGGCCCCCCCCGGTCTTTGGCTAAGGCCGGGACCCCGGTCAGGACGGCCAGGGTCAGGATCGCCGCCGGGATTAGCAAGGTCCTATTTTTGCCAGGAATTCTGATCCACATAACTGTATCCCAGGTCTCCGGAAATTTTTCGCAAATTCAGGACATATTCGTCATATTCCAGGGCCTTATTAGAGGTGACTTTCTGAGCCTCGATAGCATCATTCCGGGCATCCAGCCAGGTGTCGAGAGTTTTCCCCCCGGATTGGTAGCGGATTTCGGCCTGGCGTTCCTTCAGGCCTGCCACTTCTTCCTTGGACTGGGCAAGCTTCAAGGCCCCCGCGGCGTTCTTCAGGTCTTCCTGGAGGGCGTTCCATTGGTCGGCCAGGTCGCCCTCTTTCATATCCTTTTCCAGGCCGATTTGTCTTAAGATGGTTTTTTGCCGGGAGACGTTGCGAATCCGTTTCAATCCGTCCCATACCGGGATATCCAGGCCCAAGCCTACGTATAGGCCCCCGCTCGTGCTGTACAGCGGGTTCGGGGTCTGGGCGTTAATGAGGATACTGGGGTAGACCTTGGTTTTGGCTACGGTGACGTTATACTCTTGCATCTTCGCTTTCATCTTTTGGATCTTGAGTTCAAAAGATCTGTCTATGGCCTGTTCCAGGGTGGCGGCGGCGGGGTCGAAGCTCCCCAGCACCTGGCGGCGGGCGTCGTGCAGATCCAGGCTGAACGGCTCATCAGGTTTCAGGGCCAAAAAAGTCTTTAGGCTGCTCAGGGTGCGACTCTGGGAGATCTCCAGGCGCCCCTTCTCGTTCTTGGCCGACTCCAACTCCTGGGTGGCCAACCGAACCTCCAGTGAGGTGCCGGTGCCGATTTCCAAACGGTTTTGGGCGTAGGCCAGGTTATCCCCGCACACCTTGACCAGATCATCCTGCAAGGCGGCCTGCCGTCTCATGGCGGCCAGATCGAGAAACTGTTTGCCGACCCGTTCCAGCCCCTGGAGAATCGACTGCATATGGCCGTAGATAGCCATTTGGGTAACCATCTTTTGGGCCTGGAGAAGGAAAAAAGAACCCAAGGGGTTATATGGCTCCCAACTGAAATTGAGGCTATAAGGTTTGGAGCCGCTCAAGGGGCGGTCCAGAAAATAGTAGGTTTGCAAGCTTACCGGTGGCACCATGCTCCAGCGGCTGTCGGCCTCATCCATCTGCTTGAGGTCGATGTCCATGGCACTCTTGAGGAGATAGGGGGATTGGCGGAGGGCCAGGCGCACGCAAGCCTCAAAGTCCAGGGGACCCTGAGGGACAATCTTGTCCTCCCCGGATTTGGATGCGGCGGCAGGGCTGGGGCGGGGAGTCAAGCAGATTCCCAGAATCAGGGCCAACAGCCCCAAGATCAGCAGGACCCGCAGACCCTGGCTAAATTGGCGAGCCTGCCGCATGCAGACGCCGCGAGGTGCAGACCGAAGGCCCGAGGTCGCACCTGAGCGCGCCCAGGCCTCCACTATGACGATGTCGTCAGAAAGCTTCCGGGTCCGGATTCCTGTGGGGGTCATTGCTCATAAAGGATGCCGTCACTGATTGAGCAGACCCGGTTGCATCTGGCCGCCATTTCGGGGTCGTGGGTGACCACCAGTACGGAGGTCTGACCGCTCTTGACGATTTCGGTAAAATGGTCCATGATCTGGTGGCCGTGGCTTCGGTCCAACTGGCCGGTGGGCTCGTCCGCCAGAATGAACTGCGGTTGGTTGACCAGGGCGCGGGCCACTGCCACCCGCTGACGCTCGCCGCCGGATAGCCGGTTGGAGGAGTGATGCATCCGGTGGCCCAGGTTTACCAGTTCCAGGGCCGCGGTAATGCGAGCCGGACGATCCCGACGATCCACGCCGGCGTAAATCAGGGGGTATTCCAGATTCTCATAAACCGTGGAGTGTTCTAGCAAATCGCAGCTTTGGAAGACAAAACCGACCCGATTGCGTCGGAATTCCGCCTGGGCGTCACGGTCCAGGCGCAGTACGTCTTCGCCCCCCAGGATATAGGTGCCCCGGGTGGGACTGACGAAGATCCCCAGGATGAAGAGCAGGGTGGACTTGCCGGAACCGGAGGGCCCCATAACCGCTACGATTTCGCCGGGATAGATTTTCAGATTGACGTTTTTGAGCACCTGGATGGCGCCGGCTTCAGTTTGATAGCTCTTGGTGAGATCGGAGATGTGGATCAGGGCCCCATTAGTCCCAGCGGCAGAAGGGAAATTATTCATAACGAATGGCCGTGACCACTTCCATCCGGCTGGCCCGCAGGGAGGGATAAAGGCCGGCCCCTACCCCCACCACCACGGCAAAGAGGAATCCCAGGCCCAGGCCCAGGAAGAACAGGACTTCCGGAGGACGGCTGTGGATCAGGCGCCCCAAAATCTCCGTCATTATTCGCCCCAGCAGGCCCCCCAGCAGAGCGGCGCCCGCACTGAGACAGAGAGCTTCGGTCAGGAATTGGGCCAAGATATCCCGGTCCTCGGCCCCCATGGCCTTCTTCAAGCCGATCTCCCGGGTGCGGGTCACCACCGCGGCCATCATCACGTTCCAGATGCCCACCCCGCCCAAGATGAAAGTGGCGCCGGTGGCGAGATAAATGAGAAACTGGATCCACCAGGCCAGTTGCACGACCCTTTTCAGCGCCTCCCAGGAAACTTCCACGTTAAGCTCTTCCGGGGACTGGGTAGACTTGATGACGTCGGGGATGACAGCTGCCACCCGGGCAACGTCATCCCAGGTTTGGCAGCGGAGATAGAGGCGGTCGGGGAGCAGCGGGCCGACCAGGCGATCCAAGCCGGTGGTGAGGGGGATAAAGGCGGAGTTGGCCGCGCCGCTGTCGGTTACGCCTCCCAGGACTCCGGAAACCCAATAGATTTCGCGATTGATCTCCAGTAGCCGGCCTCGGATATCCATACTGCCGAAGACGTGCTTGGCCAGTTCGGCTCCCAGGACACATTCCCGCTGGCGTCCGGCCACTGCACCGGGCCCGAAGAGATTCCCCGTTTGGGCCCAAAAATTGCGCACGTTCCAGTAGCCATCATCCACCGCCAACACGGGAAAGCCATATTGCTGGCCCCGGTAGTTGGTGGCGCCTCCCTTGACCGCGGTGAGACTCAGTTCCTTGACGCCGTTAAGGCGTTTCAAGGCAGACAGGGTAGCGTCCCGGAACCACTGGGGCTGGTAAGAGCGGGTATTGTCAAAGGAAAGGCGTATGACCGTGACCCCGCCAATCAGGTCCAGGTCTTCGTTGAAGTTCTTCTTCACCTCCCGGCTCATGGTGAGGATGTTGATGAAACCGGCAACCCCCAGGGCGATGGCCAAAACTACTCCCAGGTAACGCCGCCGATGGCGGATCACCTGTCGCACGCTGACGGTTAAGAGGTCATTTAATTGCAAAGGTCGGACTCCCCGGTTCTCGGCTTAGTCGCTGACCATGCCCACTGCTGAACCCGGCGTCACGGGATAGTCTTCGGAATAACCTTCTCCTTCCAAAAAGGATTCCGGCTGTCCGAGATCACAGAAGCGGATGCGATGTTTCTTGGCCAGCTTAGCCAGGACCTCCAAAACATAGTCGATCTGGCTCTTCTTATGGGTGCTCATATAAGCGGTGCGAATCACCGCCTGTCCACGGGGAACCGCCGGATAAATGGCGGGCAGCGCAAATACCCCATGGTCGAACATGTCTTTGGCGAAGTCGAAGGCTTTGTCTTCCGCCCCGATGTAAATGGGAATGATGGGGGTCTTGGAATGCCTGGTGATGAGCCCGATTTCCCGGTATCCTTGGTGCACCTTGCGGGTAATCTCCCACAGGCGGGTCACCCGCCCGGGATCCTCGTCCAGGAGGTCCAGGCAGGCCAACACCGTGGCGGCGTTGCTGGCGGGCAAGGCCGCGGAAAAGATCAGTGGCTTGGAATGATGGCGCAAATATTCCAATACGACCTCGTCATCGGCGGCGATGAAGCCACCGATGGAAGCCAGGGCCTTGCTGAAGGTGCCCATGATGAAATCCACCTGGGCGGTGAGGCCGAAATGGTCGGCGGTTCCCCGGCCGCCGTTACCCATCACCCCCAGCCCGTGGGCGTCATCCAGATAGATGAGCAAGTCGGTATAGGTTTCTTTTAATTTTACCAGTTCATCCAAGGGGGACATGTCTCCGGACATGCTGAAGACACCTTCGGTAATCAGCAGTTTGCAGCCATTGGCGTTCTTTTGGCTCGCCGCCGCCAGTTTACGCTCCGCCCCGGCGGCGTCGTTGTGGGCAAAGGGGATTAGCCGGGCCCGGGAAGCCTGGCAGCCTTCAAAAATGCTGGCATGGTTTTCCCGATCGCAGACGATGATATCCTGCGGAGTCAGCAGGCAGGCAATGGCTCCCAGATTGGTGGTGAAGCCGGTGGCGTGAACGACGGCCTTCTTCTTGCCCACAAAGGCGGCCAGGCGATGCTCCAGGGTCTCGTGCAGCGTGAGATTGCCGCATAAAAAGCGTGATCCCCCGGGACCACTGCCCCAACGTAGCGCCGCCTTGGCTGTCGCTTCGATTATCCGAGGATCATGGGTGAATCCAAGATAATCGTTGGAGCCAATCATTATCAGACGCCGGCCCGACACCTCCACTTCTGTGCCCCACGATCGGTCAATGGGCCGGAAGTAAGGGTATATCCCTCGATTCCTGGCATCTTGAACCATATGCGCAAAAGGTTGGCACCGTTTTGTCAGTGACATAAAAGGCTCTACCCTCCCCCTTCGGTAGATTTAAACCTTTTTATTTCCTTCTTGCAAAAAAGTCAATGAGATTCATCGCATTTAGAAAAATAATTGGACTTCCCGGGCTAAAACCCCGGAAAGCCAACGCGCCTCTCCCAGTCGCCGGCGCCGTCATCTGCATCCTCTCTCCAAACCTAACCGAGCAAAGTATAGCAGGTTTTTATCCGGATACCCAGCATTAAACTTAAATCCAAATAATTCGTAGCCGGATTTTTTCGATTAACCATAAAATCTGGTCTTTATGTATGAACCCAAGCCGTCTTCATTTCCGGCGCGCCTGGTCCCCTGATCTCGAAATTCGGGTGTTAAATTTTAGACCGTCTGGTTGTAATAATGTTATCGATTAATGAAATTGTGAGTATATTCAAGGTGATGTCTTGAGATTTGCCCATTGCCGCCCACTGGCCTCCCGGCGGCACGGCCTGGAGAGCAGGGCGATGGACCTGGTTTCAAAAATCTTGCCCCCGCGCCTGGCGGTTTAAAAAGAGCCGGATCGTCATGGCCTGGCCCGGGGTGATCACCGGGTGGGAGCCGGGACAGAATTTTCCATACTCCTCCGGAGAAAGACGGGCGGCGTCGTTCTCCCGGCTGAGCTCATAGTAGCAGGTCCGGGCCGCTCGGCTGATCCCCTGATACTTTTCAGTCCAGCGGGGCAGACTGAGGATTTGCCCGGCCGCCATGACGGCCAGCAGCCCCAGAGGCAGAAGGCGCCAGCGGCGCCCCTGGGGCAGCCGCGGCGCCAGCAGCCGCCAGGCCGTCCCTAAAAGGAGCAGCGCCCCGATCAGGGTGAAGATTCCGTAGCGAGCCACGAAGGCCTGATTCAGGGAACGCTGGTAGCGGGTCAAAGAAATGAGCAGGAAGGGCAGGGCGTTGGTGAGCAGGGCCCAGAGGGCCAGGCGGCGCTGCGGCGCCTTCCCCCAGCACCAGATGGCGGCCAGGCTGGCGGCGAGCAAGGTGATCCCGGCCACGTAA
>JBEKDQ010000032.1:0-14361 GCA_050014275.1 Desulfobaccales bacterium
GGTACCAAACTTTTTTTGAAATTGCAGCAGGCTGAGCGTTTTCTGTTGCATGATTTTGCTCCAATTAGCTATTTATTTTAATTAATTATAGCATATTGATCGGAGCAAAATCAATAAGCGTTTTCTCTAATAAACTCAATATTCAGCCGGCCGATAAGGTATCTGTATTGGGAATATTAAGATATGCCGATGATATTCCTTTTTCCCATACTACCTCTTTTCTGAGCGCCAAGAAATTTCCCGGGATTTATGCTTTATTAAACGGATCATTTTCTCTTTATCAACTTCTTGAGGAACAGTATGGCATCGAAGCGACGAGGAAATCTTCCAGATTTGAGGTTTCCATTCCTGATGATAAGGATATGGAGAATTTGCAAATTTCCCCCAAGACCCCTCTTCTGGTCGTGAAAAGCCTCTCCGAAAGCCAGGATGGGGATATCGTGGAATACTGCCTCAGCAAATTCCGAGGTGATCTGTGCAGCATCACCGTGGACTTTAATGACGTAAAGGGGTGATAGCCAGGGAAAATGGTCCGGTATATCTAGCCGGGGTGGGTGGGCCGCGGTATCGGCTCGATGAAACGGAACATTCTTTCACATTGATGATCTCAGGAGGAGAAGATGAAAAGGTATTTTGTGGTTATCGGGTTGGCTCTGGCTCTGACGTCCATGCTCACCGGAACCCTCCAAGCCGAAGAAAAATGCCTGGTGATGGGTCTCATTCCCGCTGAAGACCCCAAGGCCATGATTGAGCAAATTAAACCCATGAAGGCCTGGATGGAGAAAAGCCTGGGGAGGTGCATCACACTCTTCACCGCCACCGATTATACCGGGGTAATCGAGGCTATGCGGGCAAAAAAGGTGGATTTCGCCTGGTTTGGCCCCTTTTCATACACGATGGCCCATGATCGGGCGGGAGCCGAGGCCTTCGCCGTGGGCATCGATTCCAAGGGCAAAAGCACTTACCGCTCATACCTGGTGGCCACCCCGGAAACGGCCGAGAAGCTGGGGATCTCCACCCCTTTGGAAGGGGAGGAAGGGATGAAGGCGATAGCTCAAAAACTTAATAATCTTAAGGAGAAAATCACCTTCACCTTCACTGACCCGGCTTCCACCTCCGGCTACGCCGTTCCCAGGTACTTTATGTGGAAGGTCGGCCTGGACCCGGAAAAGGTGTTCCGGAAAGTGGGCTTCAGCGGCACTCATGATGCCGCGGAACTCATGGTCAAAAACAAGACAGTCGATATGTGCGCAGATAATGATATGACCGATCCCGCCATGGTCGCCGCGGGGAAGATATCGCCCCAGACCAATATCATTATCTGGAAGTCTATCCCCCTTCCCGGTTCTCCCGTGGCTTATCGACAGGACTTGCCGGAAAACCTCAAAGCCGGTTTGAAAAAGGCGATTACCACAGTCCCTGAAGATGCCAACAAGGTCACCGCTTTTGGGAACATAACCGGATGGCAGCTAGTAAGTGACAGCGACTATGCCCTGATTAAAGAGGTCAAAAAAGTGATTGACGGCCTTAAATAAGGTGCTCAATGACGGTAGTGTCCGGCAAGGTTTTTGCTATGAGACAGGCAGTAGAGAATTGTTTGAACTTAGTCATGCCCACTATCTAATTAATTCATGGAATATACAAGCTATTTCCCTCTCCCCCCTTGGGGGGAGAGGGAAGGGTGAGGGGGTACAACAGCCGATGAAGCCACCCCTCGCAGGGGGAGAGGGGATTTAGTTGCATCGGTATAATATGTGGATATCGCTGAAATTACGATGGTCTAAAGTTTAACTGCGAAATAAAGTGTAATCTTCTCCATGCAATTTTGTTGCCGGACACTACTGGCTCAATGCGGCTTTGGGTAGGGTTCAGGGAGGCGGGATTGAACCGTCTCGAGGATGCAGCCCAACGGGCTCACCAGGAAGCAGGGCGGCTACTGCGGCAGACGCCCAAGGTCTGAAAGAGATATGGTTAAGGTGGCGAACCTTAGGAAACGGTTCAACGACCGGGAGGTCCTGGCCGGCATTAATCTGCAGGTGAGGAAAAGCGAACCCGTGGCCCTCATCGGCCCCAGTGGATCAGGGAAAACCACCTTGATCAGGACCATCAATGGCTTTGTGGTTCCTGACGCGGGCACGATCTGGGTCGGCGGAAAAGAAATTAAGTATCGGGACAGAGAGTCTTTGCGCCAAACCCGAAAGAAAATCGGCATGATCTATCAGCTTTTCAACCTGGTGGAGCGAACCTCGGCCCTGGTAAATGTGATGGCCGGCGCCTTGGGGAGACTGGACCGGGGCGTTTCTTTATTTTCTTCTACCCTCGGTTTCTTCAGCAGGCTGGAAAGGGAAAAAGCCATGGATCTCCTCAGGTTTGTGGGTCTCGAGGATAAGGCCGGGGAACGGGTGGACCGGCTCAGCGGCGGCCAGAAACAGCGGGTTGCCATTGCCCGGGCATTAATGCAGGAACCGGAGTTGCTTCTGGCGGATGAACCCATCGCCAACCTGGACCCCAAGTCCAGCAGGAAAATCTTGGAACTGTTATTCCAGATAAACCAGGACAAAAAGATTACCCTGATCACGGTTCTCCATCACCTTGACTCCGTGAGGGATCACTTTGCTCGGGTGATCGCCCTTAAAGAGGGAGCCATTTGCTTTGACGGCGGCACCCGCGACCTCAACGAGCACATCGTTCAGGATATTTATGCGTTTGACGAGGAATTTGAATGCCTTCCAGCGCGAGCCTGCAATATCTGAACAAGGCCGGGAGGCTTTTGTGGTTGTTCTTATTCTTGGTGATCCTGGGCTTCTCCTTCAAAGTTTCGAAGGTGGATATCGGGTCCCTCATAGGCGGATTATCTCTTTCGGCAGCCCTGGCCAGGGAGATGCTGCCGCCGGATTTTTCCAGGTGGAAGCATATCGTGAGCCTGGCTGCGGAAACCGTGGCCATGGGCTTTTGGGGCACGATCCTCGGTATGCTCATTTCCTTGCCGCTGGGATTTCTGGCGGCCAGAAATATTGCCAAAAACTGGTTAATATACCACCTCTCCAAGGGCCTGGTGACCCTGTTAAGATCGATCCCGGACCTCATTTACGCCTTTTTTTTTGTTACCGCCTTCGGCCTCGGAGCGCAGGCGGGGGTGGCGGCATTAACCCTGGCCACGGTAGGGCTGTTGGGCAAGTTTTATTCCGAGGCGGTGGAGAGCATCGATGAAAAGCCGGTGGAAGCCCTGATGGCCACGGGAAGCCGCCGTTTAAGCGTCATCCGCCATGCCATTGTTCCCCAGGTGCTCCCCTTGTTTATGGGGTACAATCTTTACCTGCTGGACCACAATATCCGGGTCGCCCTGGCCTTGGGGGTGGTGGGCGCCGGAGGCCTGGGGGTAGAGCTTTTCATCCAAATGCGGGAATTCCATTACCAGAAGACCTCCGCCATCCTGGTGGTCATTCTAGTCATGATCATTATCATTGACCGGGTTTCCGCTTATCTGCGGAATAGCATTATTAATGGCGCCTTTCTGCGTCACGGCAGCCGCACCAAAGATACCGCGATGCTGATCGCCGTGAGCTTGATCACTCTGATCTCAATTTATTTCATTCCGATAGATTTCAAGGAAATGGCTGCCGGGTTGCCGCGTATCTGGGAATTTCTGAAAGGCATGTTCCCACCTGATTGGTCCAGAACTGCGGTTTACCTGAAATTAATGCTGGAGACCGTGGGAATGGGGATTAGCGGCACCTTTCTGGCCATTGTCCTGGCGATCCCTCTGGGGATGTTGGCGGCCCGGAATGTGAGTCATAACCCGATAATTTATAATCTGGCAAAGGAAATTACCAATTTTTTCCGGGCTATACCGGATATCGTGTTCGCCTTGATTTTCGTGGTGGCGGTAGGTTTGGGGCCCTTTGCCGGGGTCTTGGCCCTGGGCCTGAACTCTGCCGGGTTCTTGGGAAAATTTTATGCGGAAGCCATTGAAACGGTTCATGGCCTGGCGGCCACACCAAAGCGATGAAAATGCTTACCGACATCAACCAGCATTTTCAGAGAAAATGTGGACTCCAAACCGGTGGAAGCCGTGGAGGCCACCGGCGCCAGGTTCCTCCAACGGATCGGTCACTCCATCTTCCCTCAAGTCCTGCCGCTCTTTAACAGCTATAATCTTTATATCCTGGATCGGAATATTCGATACTCCACCATCATGGGCCTGGTAGGCGCCGGCGGCATCGGCTTCGAACTGGTCATGACCACGAGGATGTTTGAATATCGCCAGATGGCCGCCATGCTTTTGATCATCCTGGCCGCCATTATGATCCTGGACTGGCTCTCGGCTTACCTCAGAAAAAAGGTGGTTTAGGGAGAGATGCGCGGCGTTAGTATTGACCATTGGCAAGTCTTGATAACGAAACTGGACCCGATATCTCTCCGGCAACTGTTTGATCTCCTGGCGCCGGAAGGGGTCAAAATCCTTAAGGAGCCGGAATCCGGACTGATAATGATGGCCGCCAAGGATTCTCTGGACACGGATTTCTATTTGGGAGAAATCCTGGTGACGGAAGCCGAGGCTGAATACCGGGGGTTCAAGGGTTATGGCATGGTGCTGGGGGAGGAGCCGGAGAAGGCGCTCCTGGCAGCAGCGGTGGAGGCAATTTGGCGCAGTGACCATGAGGACCTGCAAAGCAGAATCCGGAAATTTCTCGAAGCCCGGGGGGAGAACTTGGCTACTGCGGCCGCAAAGGAACGGAAATTAATCGCCCGGACGAAAGTAAGTTTCGAAACTATGGCCAAGGGATGAAGGAAATGTGGACAAGTGCGACATATCTGGTCACCCAGCGGACTTTCCGAATCTTGCTCCAGGCCATGAGCCATCCGGGCAGGACTTATGCCTTGCCCGGAGGAGGTTGCAAGTCCGGTTGGCAGATGGTATTGCAAACCCTGCTGGACCCGGAAGTCAGCTTTACGGTCCTGGGTAATGACCAGCCGGGCTGGGAAAGGGAAATCCGGCAACTAACCAGGTGTCCCGCCTCCGAGGTAGCTCAGGCGGATTTCCTTATAGCCCCTGAAGGAGACAGTCACGGAGAACTATGGAAGGCCAGGCGAGGCACCCTCGAATATCCGGACACCGGCGCCACGGTCATCTATCTGGTGGAATCCCTAAAAGATCAAGGCGGGGAGGAACCGGAACTGGTATTAAGGGGCCCCGGCATCCAGGATGCAATCGCCCCGGTTATCCAGGGCCTGAATAAACATGAGTTTCTCTATTTGCAAGAAATCAACCGCGAATTTCCTTTGGGAATAGACGGCATCTTCATCGATCGGGTGAACCGGATCATGTGCCTCCCGCGTTCCACCCAAATAGAGGTGAGATAAACATGGGATACGTGGCGGTCAAGGGGGGCTTCGAGGCCATAGATCATGCGGCTCAACTGCTTACTTACGACCGCGTCAAAGGGCCCTCCCGGCCCCTGGAGTTGGAGCAGATCAAGGAACAGCTCTATCTGGCGGTAGATCGAGTGATGGGAGAAGGTTCCCTTTACGCCCCGGATCTGGCGGCTCTGGCCCTCAAACAGGCTGCAGGCGATACCTTGGAAGCCGCTTTTATACTCCGGGCCTATCGGGCCACCAAATCCCGGCTGGGCTATACCATCCCGCAGTCCACTGCGCAAATGCGGGTGGTCAGGAGGATTTCCGCGGCCTTTAAAGACGTTCCCGGGGGTCAGATCCTGGGCGCAACCACGGATTACACCCTCCGGCTGCTGGACTTCAAGCTTTTGGACGACTCTTCCGAAAAAAGAGAGATCTACCTGCGGGAATTATTTGATCAACTCCACGAGGTCGATCCTCTGCCGGAATCCTTTCCCAAGGTCATCGAGATATTACGGCAGGAAAATCTGCTGGTGGCCAGAGCTCCGGCC
The DNA here is from genome assembly GCA_050014275.1 of Desulfobaccales bacterium. Lineage (GTDB taxonomy): Bacteria > Desulfobacterota > Desulfobaccia > Desulfobaccales > 0-14-0-80-60-11 > JAPLJC01. Next base: position 5,910 of record JBEKDQ010000032.1, read on the forward strand.
AATGGCGGGACGGCGGGGATTTTTGATCTCACCCGGCAGTCGTTGACGTATCCGGCCGCCAGAAGCACGGCGCTGCAAGCCATGGCCCGGGGAGAGACAGGGGGGCTGTTGCTTCTGGCTTACTCCAGTATGCGGGGCTATGGCGATATCCACCCCGCCATTGGGGAATTGCGGGTGGGTTTTCTGCCGGTCAAGATAAACTCTCCGGAAGGCGGCGAACCTCGAACAGTTGGAGAAGTGAAGGTTACCGAGGCGGAAGTGCTCGCCCGCTTTGCCTCCCAGGATGGTTCCCCCAAATTCACCCTGGGTTACGGGATGTGCTTCGGGCATAATGAAATCAAGGCCATTTCCATGGCGATCCTGGACCGGACGATGCAGGCTGCGGAACCGCAACTGCCCTGCGAGAGCCAGGAGTTTGTCTTGTCCCATATCGACGGTATTGATTCCATGGGCTTTTGTAATCATTGGAAATTGCCCCATTATGTCACCTTCCAATCGGATCTAGACCGATTGCGCCAAACCCGGCAAATGACGAAGACCGAAGATAAGGCGGTAACCCCCAAATGAGCCTGGCAAAATGGATTTCGGTCAATCTCCGTCCGGCTGCCGTCCCTTATAACTTCGGTTTTATCGATGAGGGCGCCAAGAATGAAATCCGGCGAAAGATTCTCAAGGCGGTGGCCATTCCGGGATATCAGGTGCCCTTTGCCTCCCGGGAGCTTCCCATCGCCAGAGGCTGGGGCACTGGCGGGCTGCAAATAACCCTGGCCCTCATCGGGCCGCAAGACACCTTAAAGGTGATCGACCAGGGCTGTGACGGCAGTGTTAACGCGGTTAATATCAAGAAATTCGTGGGCAAGGTCACCGGGGTAAACATTACCACCATGACTCGGGAAGCCACTATCATTCAAACCCGGCACCGGATTCCCGAGGAAAAGATGACCGGGGAACAGATCCTGGTCCTGCAGGTCCCTTTCCCGGAGGCTTTAAGGACGGTGGAACCCTCGGAGCGGGAGACCCGCCGGATGCACGCCGAGGCCGACTACAGCCGCATGTGGCTTTATCTTTACGAAGATGTGGTCAAATATCGGGAAATCAGTATCGGGGCCCGCTACCCGGTAACCGTCAATGGCAGGTATATCATGGATCCCAGCCCTATTCCGCGCTGGGATATTCCTAAGCTCCACCTGGCTGAGACGGTGTATCTCTTCTGCGCCGGCCGGGAAAAAAGAATCTACGCCGTACCCCCCTATACCCGGGTGGAACCCCTGGAGTTTGAGGACGCCAACTTCCGGGTGGAGGATTTTGGAGGGGCCGCATGTCACAGGTGCGGGAGCGCTTGCACGTTCCTCGATGAAATTATTGATGACGCCACCGGCCGCAGACTATATCTCTGCTCGGATACCGGGAACTGCGATCTCAATCTTGGCCAACAACGCAAGGAGTCAAGCCGTGGAAGTGGAACTCCGGAAAGCTGAGGAGCAAGACCTGCCCTGCATCCTGCCCCTCTATGCCCAGTTAGGTCAAGATAACGGGCGGATTCTGTCTCTGGAGCAAGCCGGGATAATCTTTGCCCGCATGCGAGCCTATCCGGATTACCAACTCTATGTCGCCATGGCCCAGGGGGAAATTGTGGGCGTATTTGCCTTGCTGGTCATGGACAACCTGGGGCATCTGGGCGCGCCTTCCGGGGTGGTGGAAGATGTGGTGGTGCGGGAAGACTGGCGGCATCGGGGCATTGGCCAAGAGATGATGGGTTTTGCCATGGAATACTGCAAATCCCGGGGCTGCTACAAATTGGCCCTGTCCAGCAACATTCATCGGGAAGAGGCCCATGGCTTTTATGAGAGTTTGGGTTTTACCAAGCAGGGTTACAGCTTTGTAGTGGAATTATGGCCTTATTGAGACCTGTCTTGCCAACCTCGAATTGGCACAATAGTCATGAGATGACGCCGGAACTAATTTTAGAGGTCGGAAACCTCACTAAAATTTATGGCTCGGGGTGCCCCTTCTGTCTGAAGGCAACCGGACCTGATTATGATACCAACATGTGCCCCCACTGCGGGTCAGTGGTGGCCTGTGGCGAAGTCTTTCTGGAACTTTACCCGGATGAGATTCTCGGCATCGTCGGCGAGAGTGGTTCAGGGAAAAGCACCCTGGTGAAACTGCTGTATTTTGACGAGGAAGCCAGCTCCGGAGAGATGTATTTCCGGGGCACGGAGCAATCGTACCCGGATTTAGCCGGGGCTCTTCTTGGTGAAAATCTCTTGACCCTCAGTTCCTTTCAGAAAAGGCGGATAAAAAACGCCTTTATGGGAATGGTCTATCAGTATCCCCATCTGGGGCTGCGGTTAAAGGTGACCGCGGGAGGCAATATTGCCGAGCGGTTGATCACGGCCGGATGGCGCAATGTCCTGAACATGCGGAATCGAGCCTCCCAGCTATTTCAAAAAACCGAGATTCCTGAGCAGAGGATGGATGAACCGCCCCGCAACTTCAGCGGCGGCATGCAGCAGCGGGTGCAAATCGCCAAGGCCCTGTCAAATAATCCCCTAATTCTTTTTCTTGACGAGGTGAGCACCGGCCTGGACCTTTCGGTGCAGGCCCGGGTGTTGGACTTGTTGCGAACCCTACAGCGGGAATTTCGGTTATCCATGATAGCCGTGTCTCACGATCTGGGGGTGATCAGACTCCTGACCTCCAGAACTTTGGTGATGAAACACGGCAGGATAGTGGAAGCGGGACTGACTGACCAGATTCTGGAGGACCCGCAGCATCCCTACACCCAACTATTGGTGAATTCCCAACTATAACCGGCTCGTGCCGCGGGTGGTCAAAACCGATTGATTAAAATAGATAATTTAAGCAAGACCTTTCATATCCAGGCCACCGGCAACAAGGTGATCGAGGCCCTGCACGCCATCTCCTTTCAAGTGGCCGCGGGTGAATTTTTGGGGCTTGCCGGCCCCAGCGGCGCCGGCAAGAGTACCATCTTGAAGTGCATCTACCGTACCTACCTGCCGACTGCAGGTGACATCTGGTATCAGTCCATGGGCTGCGGCCGGATTAATCTGGCAAAAACGTCCAACCGCGTGGTCCTTGGCCTCAGAAGCCGGGAGATCGGCTATGTCTCACAGTTTTTCAAGGTAATCCCCCGGGTCTCCGCTCTGGAGGTCGTGGCGGAACCCCTGGTCACCAGGAATGGGATGCCGCCGAATTTAGCCAGGACGAAGGCAGCCGAGCTTTTACAATGGTTGCAGATCCCGCCATCCCTGATGGATGCGTATCCGGCCACTTTTAGTGGAGGCGAGCAGCAAAGGGTGAACATTGCCCGGGCGGTTATTTGGAAACCGAGATTGTTGCTTCTGGATGAACCCACCGCCTCCCTGGATTCGCAGGCAACGGCCGTAGTTATGGAGATCCTTCGAGAACTGAAGGAAGAAGGAACCACCATGATAGGAATATTTCATCGGCGAGACCTGATCCGAAAAATTACCGACAGGGTTTATGAGACCGGAGGTCGACAGTTATGAGATCGGGGAACCAGGCTCTAGTGATTGAGAATGCTCAGGTGGTCACACCTTGTGGGACCCTGGAAGGAGCTTCGGTGAAGATTGAAGCGGGCCTTATCTCGGAGATCAAAGAAGGGGAGATAAAGTCCGGGGCCTTTCGTTTGAACGCCCACCGGGGATTTGTCTTGCCGGGCTTCGTTGACTTGCACAGCGATGCGATCGAAAAGGAGATAGAGCCAAGACCGGGAAGCTTCTTTCCCAATAACATCGCCATCATTGAACTGGACAAAAAGCTCGCCGCCTGCGGGATTACCACTATCTTCCATGCCTTGTCCTTCGCGGAGGGAGAAATCGGCGTCCGTTCCAATAAAATGGCCGCAGAGATAATCACGGAAATCGGCCGTCTTGCTCCTCAACTGCAGATCAAGGCTAAAGTTCACGCCAGATTCGAGATAACTGACAGCCTGGCTGTGCCTTATCTGGAGCAGCTATTGCGTGACGGGAAAATTCACCTTTTATCGGTCATGGACCATACCCCGGGACAGGGGCAGTTCAAAGAAGTCGCCACTTTTAAAAAATATTTTGGAACTGTTTATGAGAGAACCGAGGAAGAACTGGATAAAATAATCGATAAAAAAATCCTGGCCCAGGCAACGATGAAATCCCAAATAGAGCAGATAGCCAGGTTATGCAACTCCCTGGATATTCCACTGGCCTCCCATGACGATGACTCCGCCGAAAAAATTCGGTGGCTGAAGGAGATGGGCATTGCCATCTCAGAATTTCCAGTTAATCTCGAGGCGCTTAAAGCTGCTCAGGAAGCAGGAATTTATGTCTGCCTCGGTGCTCCCAATGCCTTGCGGGGTAATTCGCGGGCGGGAAACTTGAGCGCCCGGGAAGCCATTTTCTCAGGTCTGGGGGATATCATTTGCTCTGATTATACCCCCATGGCTATCCTTCATGTAGTTTTCATGCTCCACCGGCTGGGAAACTTGCCTCTCCACCAGAGCGTCAATATGGTAAGTCTTAATCCTGTCAGAGCCGCGGGACTGGCGGACCGAACCGGTTCTTTGGAGGCCGGGAAGGAAGCTGATTTAATCTTGGTGGATGCGAGCGGCGAAGTTCCGCGAATCGTCAAAACCTTTGTGTCGGGAAAGGAAGTTTATTCCACATGCTGAAGATTGGCACCAAAATAGATGAAGTGAGAATTGACGGCGACTTGCAAAGGCTCCGGCAAGACCTGGAATATTTTTCCCAAGCCGGGTTGGCGGCCGCGGAACTGCCGGTCCACGGACTGGATGCCATTAAAAATGGCCGCCTGGATATGGTTCAACTTAAAAGAATCAAGGAAATAGTCCGTAATTTTCCAGGGGCCTTCAGCGTCCATGCCCCCAATCCCCTCAACCTGATGGACTCCTCCAATCGTGAGCTCCACCTGTCCGTATTCCGAGCCTCCCTGGAATTTGCGGTAGAAGTGGGAGCGGGAATTCTGGTCTATCATCCCGGCAGATATATCCTGGAAGAGACCTTCCCCATATGCATATGCGGGAAAAACGAACTATCAGAGAGAGATAAGCAGAAGTTGCTGGCGGCGGAAGCCGAGATGCTTCAGGAGCTATCCGGTGAGTATCCCGAAGTGACTATTTGTCTGGAAAATGCCAGGCCATATCTCTTCCATTCCCCTTATTGCTACGCCGAAAGGCTTGAGCCTTTGAAAGAACAGGTAGCAAAAATCAATCGTGGTAATGTCAAAATAAATCTCGATTTTGGTCATTTATACCTCGCAGCCAAATTTTACGGATTTGATCCGATAAGGGCCGCGGGTGCAGTAAAAGATTTCATTGCCCATTGCCATGTGCATGATAACTTCGGTAATGCCGTCTATTATCATGAAAAACAACAGACCCATCTGATTCCCTTCGGCAAAGGCGATGCCCACATGCCTGTGGGATGGGGGGAAATACCAATTCTGGAAATACTTTCAACTTTTTTGAACTCATATAGCGGCATGCTCATGATGGAGTTAAGAGGAAGATATTTTTCCCACACTGCTGAATCAAAAGAAAATCTGGAAGGAATCCTGGCAAAGATATCTTTGGGGTAACCTTGAGGCTATTGCAAAACCCCGGTCTGCTCAAAAATGTGAGTCTGAGCGAACCATCATGACCTGACGGCCACAACGAAAAATGAAAATGTAGAACCGCCGCCCTCGGCGGTTCCCGCGCCGGCGAGGGCGCCGGCTTTACATTTTTCTTTCTGGTTCCCAAACTCCAGCTTGGGAACCCATTTTAATGCAAAGCTCCTGCTTTGCTCAGATGCTCGCTCGTCCTGAGGGTAAGCTGACTCCCCCAGCAGGCCTGGCGCCAAAGGGTGCGTTCCAAGCGGGAGCTTCCCTGGTGTGCCGACGAGAGCTTCACCCGGCAATTTTCCGGAGGCGAATGGAAGCCGGCGTTACTTCCACCAATTCATCTTGGTTGATAAACTCCATGGCTTGTTCCAGGCCAAACTGTCTGGCGGGGACGAGCCGTAAGGCCTCATCGGTGCCTGCGGCCCGCATATTGGTGAGTTTTTTCTCCTTGGTGATGTTCACCACCATATCTTCGGCCCGGGTATTCTCCCCGATAATCATGCCCTTATACACCGGGTCTCCGGGCTTCACGAAAATAGTCCCCCGGGGCTGCAGGTGAAAGATAGCATAGGCCACCGCCTTCCCGGGCCGGTCGGCAACCAGGACCCCGTTAGGCCGGCCGTTGATCTCGCCCATAACCGGAGTAAAGCCCTCCAGGATGGTATTTAAAAGCCCAGTCCCCCGGGTATCGTTTAAAAACTGGCCGCGAAAGCCGATCAGACCCCGGGAAGGGATTTCAAACTCCAGGCGCACCCGACCGTACCCGTGATTGACCATCTTGACCATCCGCCCATAGCGGTTACTCATCTGTTCGGTCACAATCCCGATGAACTCTTCGGGGATGTCCACTACGGCAAGTTCTACCGGTTCTGACAGCACTCCATCCCGCTCCCGGGTAATAACCCTGGGTTTGGACAGAGACAGCTCAAACCCCTCCCGGCGCATCATCTCTACGAGCACTGCCAACTGGAGCTCCCCCCGGGCACTCACCTTAAAGGCGTCCCGGGTTTCCGCCGGCTCCACCTTGATGCTCACGTTGTAAAGGATTTCCTTATCCAAGCGCTCCTTGAGGTGGCGGGAAGTCAGCAGCTTTCCTTCCCGGCCAGCCAGGGGAGAGGTATTCACGGAGAAGACCATGGAAATAGTGGGCTCTTCCACCTTGATGGGGGGCAGCGGCCGCGGGTTCTCGGGATCGCCCAGGGTGTCGCCGATGAAGGCCTGAGGCACCCCGGCCACCGCGGCGATATCCCCAGCCTCAATCGCCTCCGGCTCGAGGCGGTCCAGGCCCTCAAAACTGTAAAGAAGGCTGAGACGGGCTTTCCCGGCAAGGCGCCCCTGTTTCAAAAGAGCCACCTCCTGGCCCCGGCGCAGCGTGCCGTTCACCAGTTTGCCCACGGCGATCAGGCCCACATAATCACTGTAATCCAGACTGGTGACCAGAAACTGCAACGGAGAGGATGGATCAAAGGAAGGGGCTGGGATGGCGGAGAGAATGGCGTCAAACAATGGCGCCAGGTCCCGGCCCTCCCCGGCGGGGTCGTTCAGGGCAATGCCGGCCCTGGCGTTGGTATAGAGCACAGGGAAATCTAGTTGCTCTTCGGTGGCGTCGAGGTCAATGAACAGATCGTAGATCTCGTCCAGAACCTCCTTGACGCGCCGGTCAGGGCGATCGATCTTGTTGATGACCACGATTACAGGGAGGGCCTTCTCCAGGGCCTTTCCCAGGACAAACCTGGTTTGGGGCAGCGGGCCCTCGGTGGCGTCCACCAGGAGCATGACCCCTTCCACCATATTCAGGGTGCGTTCCACCTCACCTCCGAAATCGGCGTGGCCCGGGGTGTCCACGATATTGATCTTTACTCCTTTATAGGTGATGGCCATGTTTTTGGCCATGATAGTGATACCCTTTTCCCGCTCCAGGTCCAGGCTGTCCATGACCCGCTCGGCTACCTGCTCGTTTTCTCGAAAGATGCCGCTTTGCCAGAGCATGGCATCGGCCAGGGTGGTTTTACCGTGGTCGACGTGGGCGATAATGGCCAGATTTCGCAAATCTTCACGAATACGCATAAGCATCTCCGGGAAAGGCCTCACCGTGGCGGCCTGACTGGGTTTCTCTCACATGGTCCTTAAAGTTCAAAGTTCAAGGTTCAAGGTTCAAGGTTCAAATAAATCCGGAAACGGAACGGATTTTTGGTTTTTTTTTGTTACAAGATCACCCGGGAGCCTAAAGAGGCCTTCCTCTCATCTCGTCAAGGAGGCTGGATACTTAATATTACCGGAAAATTGAGGAAAATGCTGTAACGAGCTGTCCGGTAACCATGGCTTTACCCCTGGTAAATTGGCCTCGTTGACATCGGTTTCGAAAGGCAACTGCGGCAGCGGCTGGCGGAAATGCGCACCAATACTCTGGTTTCCGTCGGTTCGGCCTTGTTCGTGATGATGGGGATGATGACCCCGGGTGACAGCAGCCCCACCCGCATTGCGGCCCAGGTCGCCTCCGCTATCGGCTTCCTGGTTGGAACAGCCGGTGGCGCCGCCCCGGCGGCAGTCCAGGACCGGACCGCGGCGGCTGCCTTAAAAAATCGAGGGGCGGCCGTCAAAGGCCGCCCCTCAAAGGGGAAGGATCATCCCGGGATGGCGCCGGAAGCTGCCTAAAAGGAATAAGAGGCGGTGAGCATGGGGGTATATTTCTTAACCCCGTTTTTGCCGGCCAGATCAAGAGAGGCGCCAGCTTCGAAGGACAATTTCTCGGTGGCCAGGAATTCGAGCCCCGGCATAATCCCCAAAAGGGTTTCGGGGGTCTGATACCCCT
>JBEKDQ010000033.1:0-13967 GCA_050014275.1 Desulfobaccales bacterium
TCCTGAAAACCGTCCTAAACACTCTGGCCCAATTTGCTGATCCAGAACCCCAGTTTCGAGCTTATCTCAGCGCTATCACCAATTCTTTCAACCACTTTTCCCCAATTAAGGGGTGCGAAACTTGAGTACTTAAGTTAAGAATGAATCTACGATTCTTTTGAGGAGAATCAAGGGCATGGCCTTATCTCCGGCTGCTGCCTAAGAACCATCATCCTGAACTAAATTGCAGACTCCGCCTAATTTCTCGGAGGATCCGGTTATGCCTCAATGTAAGCTGCGCTAGATGCGTGCTTGAAACCTCTTTTCCCGAGTTTAAACTCCAAAACGCCCCTCTTTTTTGTAGAAACCATAATAGCACAAAAATTTTAAAAAAATCAACTTCTCTAGTCAAGAGTTAGCTGGATGGCATCGATAACTGCTATAATTGGAGACTTATCAAATCTCTGAAAACTTCCCTTATCCCGACCATATTACAATTCTCACCACCCGCGATATATATCCATTTGGCAAGATATATTGCGGTGCGACCACTATGATTCCTATTATGCCCGGCGCAGTAAACGCACATAGCTTCGGCCCTTCCTTTGGCTCACTATTATCGAGCGGTGCTGGCCTGGGGTTCTAAGGCTTCCCAGCCTGATAGTATCTGGTCGTTGAAGGATTGGTATGCCCGAAATCTGGGTAAATTTGCTTTACGCCCAAATTTGTGCTACCATGGCGCCGATAAGAGGATCCGGCTTAAGGAATGTCATCTTTGGGGGATTATACCAAAGCAAAGAGGTCCCCAAAATCAATTTTTGGAAAGGAGCAGCAAAGGCTGCCGCATAATCTCTGTTGGCTAGGGCCCCGGTCTCTCCCAAATTCCCAGCAGAGCGAGTTGAGGGAAAATTCATTTCCAATTCAAAGAAAGATGATAAAATGGTGCATCCAGCGTAAGGATTGTCAAACCCTGTTTCGCCTTCTAACCTGGAACCTGCGGGGATACGAGCGGACCTGGCTTAAATTTCTGGGATGCGAGAGTCTCGTCTAAAACAATTATTGCAACGCCTGGCGCTGCGCACCCAGTTTTTGCCATTCACCTGGCTCTACCGGGCGCTGTACGCCTGGGCGGTCTGGTTGTGTGTGCGCCGCTTGCAGCGCATAAGCGGCGTCTGCTCTATCTATCTCCGCCGTGGGCTGGCCTCAGGTCGGCCCCTTTATGGCTTGAGCGACATCGACCTCCTCGTCATGGTTGATACTGAACGCCATGAACAGGCGGCGGCGCGTGTCCGCTACCAATATGAGCTTCTCCGCCGGGCCATCCCCATGCTTCCCGAGGGTGAGCTCTGGCTTTATCATCCGCAGCAATTCCGGGAGCTTTATGAGCACAGCGAGTTTTACCGCAATCGCTTTGATCAGGGCCGCCGCGAATGGCGGCGGTTGTTTGGGGAGGACATTTTCCAGTACCTGCCGCCGCCTTCCGGCGAAGAGGGTTTCTTGGCATTACAAGAGTTGAACCCGGCCTGGTATTACCTGGCGTAGGAGCTTGCACCGGAAGACTCTCGTCCCGCCTATCTCCGACGCTACGTAGCGTATAAGGCGCTGGCCGAAACCGCCCTCGCCGCGCTGTTGGCTCAGGGGAAGGACCAAGCTGTTTCCCGGGATAAGGCCCTGGTCCAGGCGGCGGAAGAATATCCCGAGCTCCGCGATAGGCTGAAGAAAATTCGTAGCCTGCGCGATTACCCGTTCTCCTCCAACCCCGTTTCCACGGAGGCGATTCTTGATACCTATCTCTGCCTAGCTCGCCAGGCGCTGGCGGCCAAACCCGGAGGGCCCCGGTTCCGGCGTTGGCTCCGGATTCCGGCATTGTCTCTGGAGTCCCTGAAAATATTTCTGCCCGGGGACGCGCTGGGGAAAATCCATAAGGCTGTTGCGGCACTGGCGGAGGTGCAGCGCGCGGTATTCGTGCCGCGTCTGAGCTTCGATGCGGTGGCCGTCGCGGGCATGGACCTCCCAGCCCTCGCCGGGGCGACCATAGATGCCTTTGATTTGGTTTTGATCGGGCCGCGGCTGCCCGCAGTGGATAAGTTACGCCGCTTCAATGCGGCTCTGGACTGCTACCGGCCGATGGTCAATCCTTTCTTTGGCGATACGGAATTAGCCGTGGCCCTCAGACCGACTCAAGGATGGACGATAAAGGCCCCGGACCAGGACCCGGAGTTCTTCGCTTGCCTGAGGTCAGCCAAACCGCTGGACGGCCGCTTGGAAATCAGCGGTGCAGTGGAAGTGGAGCGGCCCTTCCTCCTGGTTGACCACCTGGAGGAACGTGCCCGCACGCTCTTGGCTCTGTTTCGCCAGCCGGAGGCGTTTCGCCTTCCCAGCCGCAGCTTTCTCTCCCTCTTTTGGGAAGCCGGACGGGCAGCCTGGCTGGTGGCCCAGACGGGTCAACCGCCTATCCGGGTTCCGGTATCTAGCGAGCAAGTGCTTCAGGCTCTGGCCGCACTTACCCCGGGAGCGGAGCCCATTTTGAGCAAAATCTACCACGAGTACTGCTGCGAGGTACAGCGCCAGTCGTCGGAAGCTGTGCGTTATACCCAGTGGATCGAACGATACGCCTTAAGGCTGGAGGAGTTGCTATTTCCCTCAGGGATTGGGAGTCCGGAACTCCCCTCCCAGGGGCGAACGGAACTGACCATTTCCGTGATGCTCATCACCAGAAACCGGGCGGGGCTCCTGCGTACTGCGCTTAAATCGCTCTCGGAGCAGGAGCGCCCTCCGGATCAGGTAGTAGTGGTGGACAATGCATCCAGCGATGATACTCCAGCCGTGGTCCGCGCCTTCGCCGACCGGCTAAACCTGACGCTGGTACGCGAGGAGACCATCGGCATTCCCTTTGCCCGGAACACCGCCCTGAAACATTGCATTGGCGACGTCGTGGCCGTAATGGACGACGACTGCGTGGCGGCGCCGCAATGGTTAAAGGAACTGGAAATTCCGTTCTTAAAAGACCCGCATATTGGCGCCGTGGGCGGCAGTATCATCCCACTGGAGGGACAGCGGGACTTGGTCGCCCGTTTCTACGCCTCCCGCATGAGCTCACCTCCCGGCGGTGAGAGGAAGTCCTCCCCATGATTATCCAGATTCTCAGCAATCTCAAGGAAGAGGGGTATCTGGCCAAAGGCCGCCACCCCACGGTGGCGCCGTTTTTCCCTTGCGCCAATGTGGCTTTTCGCCGCCGCGCCCTCCAGGAGATCGGCGGGTTCGATCCCAAATGCGTAACTGGCGAAGATTGCGATATCAGTGCCCGCCTGTCCGCAGCCGACTGGGAACTTTATACCCGGCGGGAGGCAATCGTCTCTCACAAGAACCCATCTGGTTTCAGGCATTTGTTTAGCAAGTGGTACGGTTACGGACGATACCATCCCTATGTGTTTGCCAAGCACAACGAGCGCGCTTTCGAAATCTATCTCCGCCTTTTGAGGCCGTTGGACGGGGAACGATACATTTGCTGTTTCTATAAGAGATCACCGCTGGAGGTGGTGGTTTTCTTGACCAGATTTTTGATGCTCCATGTGGCTCTATTCGCCATGACGGTTGCCTGCCTGCTGGGACTAACTGGCGCCAGCCTGGTGGGCCTCGGTCTAGCCGCGGCCCTGGCGATCTCGTATGCCTGGCCGGACCTGCGGCGATGGGGCCTGCTTCTGGGTTCCGCCTATACCGCTATCCGGTATGTGGCGGATCTGGGAGTCTTTATCGGCGCGTTTATCGGGGGGCTGCAGCAGAAAATGCTCTACTTAAGCGCCACCGTGGATTAAGCTCCAGGTCGGCATTGGGCTGGGAATGAAGTAGGAAAGGTTAAGATTCCAGGCATGGTGTGGCCTCGCGGCTTTGGCGGTCTCCCGAGTAGTGGCGGCTCCGAGCCCGAGGTCAAACTCGTGGAAATGGTCCCCCACTCCGACTTTGGACAGACAAAGCTGAGGATGCGGCATAGTCTCGGCTACGGAGCCATGGCTGCTATTCATAAAAAGCTCAAGCTGCTTCAGGGATTGCTCAACGGGGAGGTGGCCCAAACCGGCCCTTTCTTTGTCAGCGTGGACATAACCCGGCGCTGCAATCTCCGTTGTCTGTGCTGTCGCTATCATTCCCCCCTGGTGGAGCATTCCCCCCTGGTGGAGCTGCCGCCACAGGCAGACCCGTCCATCCAGGATCTTTCCCCTCAGATATTCCGGAAACTCTGCGCCGATTTAAAAGTCATGCGCCCCGCCAACCTGATTTTTGTCAGCCAAGGGGAACCCTTCCTGCATCACGATCTATTTGACCTCATCCATCAGGCCAAAGAGGCTGGGCTCCATGTTACTCTCTACTCCAATGGCACCTTGCTGGAGGAGAAAGTGATAAAAGCCCTGCTGGCTTCCCTCCTTGATGTTCTAAAGGTGAGCCTCTGGGCCTCTTCCCTCAAGGAATATGAGGCGAACTACCCGGGGACAAATCCGGAAATTTTTCACCGCGTAGTGGCAGGTCTGAAATTGTTAGCGGAGATCAAGGCCCAGGAACGCTGTATTCTTCCTCTAGTAGAGTTGCACTATCCGATTAATCGTTACAATTTTCAAGGCATCGAAGCCCTGGTCGGCCTGGCTCAGGCCACCGGTTGTCAGGCTGTATTTTTTGAACCTCTTGCAACTCATCGGGGGAGGTTTGCGGAAGCGGCTTTGACCAGGGAGGAGGAAGAGTTGGTCTGCCGGACCTTGGTTCGGATGAAAAAGAAGCTGCGGTCGGGGTCTCTCCACCATAACATTAATAAGGTCCTCAGGCGTTATAGATATGGGGAGGCGAAAGTTCCCTGCTATATTTCCTGGCTCCATGTCCGCATCCTGGTGGACGGCACAGTGCTGCCTTGCGACCTTTGTGATCTCCCGGTTGGTAATCTAAACGGGGAGAGCTTGCAGGACATTTGGAACAGCGAAGCCCTCCGCCGCTTCCGCCGCCAAACTCTTACCCGGGAGGGCCTAAGAGCCATGGACTCCCATTGCGATTGCGGCCATTGCTGTTATTTGGAGCAAAACGTGCGGGTGCACCGGGTGTTCAATTGGTTTTCACCCTTCATGCGGCCTTAGGCACGAATAATTGGCTGCTTGTGGAAGCCTCGCTCATCGCTAAAGCGGAGTGAAAATAAGGAGGGGTGTTTTGGCTAATCCAGTAGTTAATTTTACTAATTTTAAAAAGATGGCCGTCCTTTGGCGCGATCACCGCCCGGGGCAGATCTTCAACACCCTGCGCTTCGCCTCCCATGCGCTGCGGGGCTTTCCGGCGACGCACCTGCCCTATGACCCCAACTGGCTGGTGTTTTTGATCACGGCCCGGTGCAACCTCCACTGCTACATGTGTTCCTTTAAAAATTGTGGATGCCCTCATCCGATCCGGAGAGGCTTCCGGGACCTGACCCTGGAATTATTTGGTCAAATCCTGGATACCTATCCCCGGGCCATCGTGGTGGAGCTGAGCGGCGGCGAGCCCCTGCTTCATCCCCGGATTTTCGAGATGATTCACCTGGCGCACCAACGGCACATGAAAGTCCATATTCCCAGCAATGGCACCCTGATAGGCCGGAGGATGGAAGCCATGCTCAAAGCCCCGGTGGAGATTCTCAACGTCAGCTTTTACGGGACCGACGCGGCGAATTTTTCGCAAGTGACCGGGACCGACGGTTCCCTTTTTGACGCCACCGTAGAGGGGGTCGCTGAACTGGCGCGGCGCCGCCGCGCCGGGGGGTATCCTCGCCGCCTTCGGACCAGCTTCGTCTGCACCAGGGGCAACCTGCACCTGGTCCCGGACTTCATCCGGCTAAGTGAGAAGATGGGAGTGGACGAAGTCAAGCTGAGAAACCTGCGCTTCCATGACATTCCGGGGGGCCTTCCTGAGTCTTTGTCTCTAAATGCGGATGATCCGGAAGTGCGAGATTTCCTCATTGGACTTCGCCGGCAGCGCTTTCGCATTCCCGTCTTTTTGCCCCGGCTGGGACGCAGTGACGATCGGCGGAAATGTGACCATCCCTTTCGATTGGTAGCCATTGACGGAGATGGTTATATCGGGCCCTGTTGCGTCAAGGCGGACAAACGCTGCTGGGGTAACCTCTTGGAGCAGGCGAATCTGTGGAATGGACCCGCCATGCTCCAGGCGCGCCGCGCCCAGACAGACCCGAACTTGCCGCCGCCCCCCTTGTGCCGGTATTGTGAAGAAAGGATCCCGGAGCGGCTGAGATTGGGGGATTGACCTCAGGACCACCCCTTTTCTCCCCGGCATCAAGCCGTCCCCTGACTGCCTTCAGGGGAGGTAGGAACTTCCACTTCCACAACCACTGCCTGATGATCAGACAGCGGCCGCGGGAGCACTGTTAGATCCATGCCGGCATTGGGCTGGGAATGAAGTAGGAAAGGATAAGATTCCAGGCATGGTGTGGCCTCGCGGCTTTGGCGGTCTCCCGAGTAGTGGCGGCTCCGAGCCCGAGGTCAAACTCGTGGAAATGTTCCCCCACTCCGACTTTGGACAGACAAAGCTGGGGATGCGGCATAGTCTCGGTTACGGAGCCATGGCTGCTTTTCATAAAAAGGTCAAGCTGCTTCAGGGATTGCTCAACGGGGAGGTGGCCCAAACCGGCCCTTTCTTTGTCAGCGTGGACATAACCCGGCGCTGCAATCTCCGTTGTCTGTGCTGTCGCTATCATTCCCCCCTGGTGGAGCATTCCCCCCTGGTGGAGCTGCCGCCACAGGCAGACCCGTCCATCCAGGATCTTTCCCCTCAGATATTCCGGAAACTCTGCGCCGATTTAAAAGTCATGCGCCCCGCCAACCTGATTTTTGTCAGCCAAGGGGAACCCTTCCTGCATCACCATCTATTTGACCTCATCCATCAGGCCAAAGAGGCTGGGCTCCATGTTACTCTCTACTCCAATGGCACCTTGCTGGAGGAGAAAGTGATAAAAGCCCTGCTGGCTTCCCGCCTTGATGTTCTAAAGGTGAGCCTCTGGGCCTCTTCCCTCAAGGAATATGAGGCGAACTACCCGGGGACAAATCCGGAAAATTTTCACCGCGTAGTGGCAGGTCTGAAATTGTTAGCGGAGATCAAGGCCCAGGAACGCTGTATTCTTCCTCTAGTAGAGTTGCATTATCCGATTAATCGTTACAATTTTCAAGGCATCGAAGCCCTGGCCGGGCTGGCTCAGGCCACCGGTTGTCAGGCTGTATTTTTTGCACCTCTTGAAACTCATCGGCGGAGGTTTGCGGAAGCGGCTTTGACCAGGGAGGAGGAAGAGTGGGTCTGCCGGACCTTGGTGCGGATGAAAAAGAAGCTGCGGTCGGGGTCTATCCACCATAACATTAATAAGGTCCTCAGGCGTTATAGATATGGGGAGGCGGTCTGGGAGAAAGTGCCCTGCTATATTCCCTGGCTCCATGTCCGCATCCTGGTGGACGGCACAGTGCTGCCTTGCAACCTTTGTGATCTCCCGGTTGGTAATCTAAACGGGGAGAGCTTGCAGGACATTTGGAACAGCGAAGCCCTCCGCCGCTTCCGCCGCCAAACTCTTACCCGGGAGGGCCTAAGAGCCATGGCCTCCCATTGCGATTGCGGCCGTTGCTGTTATTTGGAGCAAAACGTGCGGGTGCACCGGGTGTTCAATTGGTTTTCACCCTTCACGCGACTGTGGCCTTAAGCACAAGAAGAGGCGAGGAGGCCATGCCAGGGGAATTACTGATTAAATGCCGCCAATTGCTCAAGGCGTTGAGCAGGCGCCAGCTAGTCCAGGATGGCGACCTTATTCCGCACCGATTCCAGCAATTCCCCCTGAAAAAAATCCTCAATTGGATGCTGGTAGGAGCCTCGGTCAAAGCCAAACCGGAGTGAAAATGAGGAGGGGTATTATGGCTAATCAATTCTTTAACTTCACTAATTTTAAAAAGATGGCCGTCATGTTGCGCGATCACCGCCCGGGGCAGATCTTCAACACCCTGCGCTTCGCCTCCCATGCGCTGCGGGGCTTTCCGGCGACGCACCTGCCCTATGATCCCCACTGGCTGGTGTTGTTGATCACGGCCCGCTGCAATCTCCACTGCTACATTTGTTCCTTTAAAAATTCTTCCTTTAAAAATCCTGGATGCCCCCATCCGGTCCTGAGAGGCTTCCGGGACATGACTCTAGATTTATTCGGTCAAATCCTGGATACCTATCCCCGGGCCATCGTGGTGGAGCTGAGTGGGGGCGAGCCCCTGACTAATCCCGGGATTTTCGAGATGATTCACCTGGCGCACGCCAGGCGCATGAAGGTCCATATTCCCAGCAATGGCACTCTGTTGGCCAGGAATCTGGAAGCCATGCTCCAGGCCCCGGTGGAGATTCTCAACGTCAGCTTTTACGGGACGGACGCGGCGAGTTTTGCGCAGGCGACCGGGGCCGACGGTTCCCTTTTTGACGCCACCGTCGAGGCGGTCGCCGAATTGGCGCGGCGCCGCCGCACCCGGGGCTATCCTCGCTGCCTCCGTACCAGCTTCGTCTGCACCAGGGACAACTTGCACCTGGTCCCGGACTTCATCCGGTTAAGTGAAAAGATGGGGGTGGACGAAGTCAAGCTCAGAAACCTGCGCTTCCATGACATTCCGAGCCTCCCTGAGTCTTCGTCTCTAAATGCAGATGATCCGGAACTGCAAGATTTCCTCAATGGACTTCGTCAGCAGCGCTTTCGCATTCCCGTCTTTTTGCCGCGTCTGCCCCGGCAAGATGACCGGCGGAAATGTGACCATCCCTTTCGTCTGGTGGCCATTGATGGCGACGGCTTCATCGGGCCCTGTTGCGTCAAAGCGGACAAACGCTGCTGGGGTAACCTCATGGAGCAGGCGAATCTGTGGAATGGACCCGCCATGCTCCAGGCGCGCCGAGCCCATACAGACCCGAACTTGCCGCCGCCCCCTTTGTGCTGGTATTGTGAAGAAAGGATCCCGGAGCGGCTGAGATTGGGCGGCTGAGCCAGGGGCAGAACCCGTGGTCAAACCTAGCCTGGTAGCTGCTGACCTGAAGCTTGACCAAGAGTGAGTTCTGATTTATTCCCTCCTTTTTCCCCAATGCCTTCAGGCAGTTTCCTATGAATCACTGACCTGTTAAAGTATTCCCTTGAGAGGGGAAAAAGAAGGCCTCGGCAATGTTCTCACGGCTGCAGTCGCCTCCGGCATAGGCATAGGTGCATTCCCGGCAGAGACGAAGTTTCTCCCAATTGCCCCGGAATTGCCGGCGCAGACGACGATATGGCTTACCCCGCCAGATGTTTTTAAAAGTATCCATTCTTAAGCTGCCCAGAGGATTTTCCTCGTCATAATCGAAGGTGCAGGAACATACGGCGCCATTCCAATGAATGACAGACTCCTTCCAGAGAGTCTTACAGGGGTTTTTCGGCAATCGCATACGGTTCCCCATGTTATCGCATCGGAAACGGCGGTAACGGGGATCCAGAGGCACGTAGTCATCCCGAGGGCCCGCAACTAAATTCAGAGTTTTCAGGGTAAGGGCATTCACCCCCAAAGATCTGGCCAAATTCTTAAGTTTGGCAATCTCATGTTCGTTGTGTCTCATTACAATGAAACGGAGGTTAATCAGAGGGGTTTGCGAATTGAGAGCGCGTTTCCGGGCCACGATGGTGCGTATCCCTTGAATTACGGCAGCGAATTCACCCCTCTGGCGATAACGCTCATAAGTCTCCTGGCTGACTCCATCCAGGGCGACAATCAGGCCATCTAGACCGGAACGAACCAATCTGTCTGCATGCTCGGCTTGGGCAAAGAGATGCCCATTGGTACTGCATACGAGCTTAATCCCCTTTTGCTTGGCGTAGGCGATCATCTCGTAGCTCTGGAGATTGAGAAAGGGCTCTCCCCAATCATAGAGGAAGATAAGGAAAAGGTACTCACCGACTTCATCAATAACTTTTTTAAAGAGATTGAAATCCATATTTCCAGAGGGTCGGTGCATACCCGTGGTAACCGGACAAAGTGGACAACGTAGGTTGCAACGGTTAGTCGGTTCTAAAATGAGAGAGGTAGGCCAACCCCAGGGTCTTGTCGACCTAGCCAGGGCCGAAGATTCTGTGACAAGCAGATTGATGATCTTCTTAAATGGCACGTTATGGAAATAGTACGGAATGCGATCATGCTCGATTACTATCCTTCGAGTCCCCAAGGCCTTAATAGCCTTGAACATTTTTTTGATTAGGTCTGCGATCATAATATTCTCCTCCATCTGCAGTAGTTGCGGATATAGAGCCTTACCAGCAGTAGCACTATATTTCCGCCTGCGTTTTTCTCCCACTCCTTGAGTCAGCTTCCATCAGTGGCCCCCAGGGTCGCCGTTAACCTCGATTTCCATGACCACCGCCTTGTGGTCGGATAGCGGCCGGTCTATCACTGTCTTTGAGATTATCTTCCAGTCAATGGGGACTAAAGCCCAATCAATGACCCGGCTGGGCTTTAGGGACCAAAAGGTCAAATCGTCTCGACTCGGCTCCTTGCTGGGCCAGGTCTGGTAAGCGCCGCGGGCCAGCAGCCATGACAGCGCCGTCTGGCCATCTTTATCGGGGGTGGCATGGGGAAAGTTTATGGGAGTGGAATTGAAATCCCCCGCCGCAATCAGCGGCAAGGGAGAGCCCTGGCGGACTTCTTCCATCATTTTTGCGGCCCGAAGTCGCTTAGATTCCTGCCGATGTTCCAGATGCACCGCCAGCACCCGGATGCGCTGCGCCGCGGAGAGCTCTATGGTACAAAGGAGGCCCTCTTTTTTCCCCATGAGGATGCTCTCCAGGGCACTATGACCAACAAAGCGCAGGCGGCGCGCCGTCAGGATGGGATAATGGCTGAGAATGACGTTGCCATAGCGAATCCTGGCAAAGGGCAGGGCTATGTCTATATTTCGCTGTTCGGCCCATAGGGGAAATCCCGTCTCCCGAGCGATGAATTCCCCCTGATTCATGTGGCGGCTCCACACCGCATCAAAATCCACCTCATTCAGAACGACGATGTCCAGAATTTCATCGCGTAGCAATTGGGCGATCTTTTTTATATGCTCCAGGATTGTCTCTTGACTGAGTGTTCTCCAATGTTTGCTGTGGGCCCCCCGCCCGTGGGCGATATTGTAAGCGCCTATCCGCAGCCGTCCCGTAAACTCCCTCCGCTGCCACCCCGGGGGTTCTATCTTTCTCAGGCGGACCGCCCGCCAGGGACTAAGAGCCCGATTTAAGAGGAACCACCCGGCGGCAATGAGGACCGGGATGAGCAACACCCAAAGAGCGCAGTGCAGCGCGGGCGCGATTTGGCTCAGCATAAAGGCATGGAGGGATCAGGCCTCGCCGAGTTTCAGCAACTTGACGTGCAGGAGATTATAAATGTTGACGTTGTAGCTAGTCATGGGGCAGGCCCTACATTCACACCCGGCAACTGGTGCATCCCGCTGCGGCAGGCTGCGGCCATCCCGCCGAAAAGCCCAGTAGCGGGGAGAAAACCACATATCCTGGAGTTTTTTTTCGCCGGCTTTGCCCATAGTAATTTTCGAGTTGATGCAAGGCGTCATGGTCCCGTCGAGGGCAAACTCCCCATAGATCCAGCCAAGATAACAGGGGATTTTTCGATAAAGAGGCCAGGTATCAAGCACTCCCCTGCGTATATGCAGGTTATTTGCCAGATACTCCGCCAGATTGGTACGAAGGCCATAACCGGCAGCAAGCTGCAGGCATTGTCGAAGTTCGCGATGCAGCTCTATCTCTTCTTCCCGGTCAAGGATCACCTGAGCCAGTTCGCCATCAGCGCGCACCGGCCGAAACAAGACCTCCTTAACTCCCAGTTCCCGGGCCTGTTCCACCATGGCCTCTACCTGACGGAAGTTCGCCCGGTGGATGACATGTAAAATGGACACCCTTGGCGTCCCTGCCGCGGCCAAGGATTTGATGGCCCGGGAGACGCGTTCGAACTGCCTGGCGTTGCCGGAAGGATGAACGCGCAGCCAGGTCTCCACATCACCTGCATGCAAACTGAACCGGAAATGAGCCCGGCAAGACGCCCAGACTCTGACCCGCTGGTCATCCAGGCTAAGGCCGTTGGTGAGCACATAAGGCTCCATCTTTAACTGCCTCATGAGCTCTAGGGCGCGGTCAAACTGGGGATGCAGGGCAGGGTCGCCATAACCGCAGAGGACCACACGAAAGGTCCCCAGGGCGTGGCTCTCGCGGATAATTCCCTCAAGGAGCGCTGGCTCCATAAAGCGTGGGCGGCGGGGACTCCTGCTGATCTCCTCCGTATTTGCCGGGTCTGCCCGCCGCGGCAGCAGGGGCGAATGGCACCAGCACATGAGGCAGTTCGTATCGCAAACATCAGAGATGCCAAGGGCTACGGAGCGCGGCCCGGTGAATACTCGCCGCGCCGTAAGAATGCCAAGCAAAGCCAGGGCACCGCTGGTCAGGTCTCTGAGACGCGGAGGCATGGTCGTTTTTGTTTATTTTCCAGTGGCTTCCACGAAGGCCCGGAGGCGCCAAGAGCAGTAAGCCCGATCAGGTTGCCGGAGGCGGTGAGAACCCCCGAAGGAACTTGACCAGCACCTCGGCGCTCTCCTTGGCATCCGGCCCAATGGCAAAACGGTAAACCTGTGACCGCTCAATTACTTTTAGACTGTTGCGCAATCGGGAAAAGGCTACGCCCACCCTGCCCAGGATTTCCCAGGCACTTCTCTGCAGCAAGAATTCCATCCCCTGGTAAAGACCTAATCCAACCACGCTGTTCTTGATAAATTCATTGATTGCCCGGCGGCGACCCACCGGGCGGATAGATGAAGGGCCGGCTAGCCATCGTTCGCCCAGGAGAATGGCTCCGGCCGGGCAGGAGCTGGCAATCTTATCTTTGAAGTTGCCAATGTCGATTAATGTCTTTGGGCCGAACTCCATTCGTTTTACAGTTCTCAAATACTGGGACGGAATCCCAGACGGCTCGCCGCCGACGCGGACGCCGAGGCGCAGCGGAAACGGAAACACCTCACCGTTGCCGGAGATTAAAGGCGAATCCTCCGATAGCAGTTTTATTTCCTCTGAGCAGAGCAGTTGCAGCGCCAGGGTGGTTTTCCCTCCCCCCATGGGCAAAAGGATCAGGACTGCCAGTCCACCCGTTTCAACTCCCAGGGCATGGACCCGGTGCAGCCCAATTGCATCTAGGTGCTGTCCTACCAGGGAGAGAATCGTGAGGAAAGCGATTTCGTGGGCGAGGTCCCGGTCGCCGCAATATATCTCATAGCGCCCTTCCTGAGATTGATAAATTGCCAGGCCGCGGCCGAAATAGTCCAAGTAGGACGCCTCACCGTTTCGATAGACAAGATTCCTGGGCGTCTGCAGGGTGGCTTTCAATCGCGGCAATAAATCCCGCCGGCCATAGTCGGCGAATAATTCCAGCCGCGCCCTGGCCTCCACAGGCTCTGTTCGGAAGTAAGAAAAATCACGGTGGATATCTGTAAGGACCTCTTCCTTGTCGCTCTTGACTGCGACTGGGAAGCCATAAAAATTGAAGAAAATGATGGGCATTGACTTGAGCAGGAGAAGGCGTTTGATCTGGGCCTTTTTCGTTCATCTTATAATTGCGGTCAGGCATATGTCAAGCTTAGAAACCATCCCCGCAAGTTCTTCTAATGGAGTTGGGTGCGGGGGGGGGGAGAAGGGGCCAATTTTGAGGTTATTGTCATTAATTATTTTCTAGGCCTGAAGGCCCGAAAGACATTGGTTTGTTAAGAATTATTGTGCTATTCTGTTTCACACATATGGGGGTAACTTCGGAAAGAGAGGGGCGAGGTTTATTACCCAAGTTCTACAGTAAAAGCCGATTTTTGCAGGTAATGTGTTGAAATTATTAGGGGCACTTTGGGTTTTGGGAAAAATGCGGTGCCGACAAAATAGCGGTATTGTGATTTTAACTCTTGACAAT
>JBEKDQ010000034.1:0-13745 GCA_050014275.1 Desulfobaccales bacterium
ATCCTGGTCTGCTTCAGCCTGGGTCTGATGGCCAAGCCCATGCTGGTGACCCTGCCCTTCGTGCTCCTGCTTTTGGATTACTGGCCCTTGGGCCGCCTGTCCCTTAAAGATCCCGCAGTGGCCGCAGCATCTCCAAAGCCCGGTCCAGGAGTTACCCTCAAGCGCCTGGTATGGGAAAAGTCACCCTTATTGGTCATTTCGGCTCTGTCTATCGTGGTCACTTTTTATGTGCAAAAGGAAGCGGGATTTGTATGGCCTTTGCATAATCTCCCTATTCACAATCGCCTGGCCAACGCTATGGTGGCCTACGTGAGCTACCTGGGTAAGATGTTCTGGCCCGCGCACCTGGCCGTTCTTTACCCCCTTCCGGGGCATAATCTGCCCGTATGGCAGCCGCTGGCGGCCGGCCTGGCTCTGGCGGTTCTAACCCTTTTGGCTCTCCGCGAGGCCCGGCGGCATCCCTATCTATTGGTAGGATGGCTCTGGTACCTGGGCACCCTGTTACCAGTCATCGGCCTGGTGCAGGTGGGGCAGCAGGCCATGGCAGACCGCTATACCTATGTGCCCTTCATCGGGTTGTTTATAGTGGTAGTCTGGGGGATGACTGACCTTGCGGCCCGATGGCGCGCCTCCAGGTTCCTTTTGCCCGTGGGCGCCGGAGCGGTCTTGTCGGCCTTAATGATCTGTACCTGGATGCAGGTCAGTTACTGGCGCGATTCCATTTCGCTGTATGAGCATACCCTGAAGGTAACCAGGAGGAACCCCCTAATCCATGGCAATTTGGGGGTCGTCTTGGCTGCGCAGGGCAAGTTGGACCAGGCCGTGGCCCATTATGCCGAGGCCCTGCGCCTTAAGCCCGATTATGCCGGGGTCCATAACGACCTGGGGCTGGCCCTGGCTGCGCAGGGCAAGTTGGAGCAGGCTATGGCCCATTATGCCGAGGCCCTGCGCCTTAAGCCCGATGATGCCGCGGTCTATAACAACCTGGGGGTGGCCCTGGCTGCGCAGGGCAAGTTGGATCAGGCTATGGCCCGTTATGCCGAGGCCCTGCGTCTTAAGCCCGATCTTGCCGAGGCCCATAACAACCTGGGGCTGGCTTTAGCTACGCAGGGCAAGTTGAATCAGGCTATGGCCCATTATGCCGAGGCCCTGCGTCTTAAGCCCGATTATGCCGAGGCCCATAACAACCTGGGGGTGTCCCTGGCGGCCCAGGGCAAGTTGGAGCAGGCTATGGCCCTGTATGCCGAGGCCCTGCGCCTTAAGCCCGATTATCCCGAGGCCCATAACAACCTGGGGGCGGCTCTGGCGGCGCAGGGCAAGTTGGATCAGGCCGTGGCCCATTATGCCGAGGCCCTGCGCCTTAATCCCGATTATGCCGGGGCCCATAACAACTTGGGGGTGGCCCGGGCTGCCCAGGGCAAGTTGGATCAGGCCGTGGCCCATTATGCCGAGGCCCTGCGCCTTAATCCCGGTCTTGCCGAGACACATAATAACCTTGGGCTTGCCCTGGCGGCGCAGGGAAAGTTGGATCAGGCCGTGGCCCATTATGCCGAGGCCCTGCGCCTTAATCCCGGTCTTGCCGAGGCCCATAATAACCTGGGGTTGGCCCTGGCGCAACAGGGAAAAATAGATGGAGCCATTATCAGGTTCCAA
Source organism: Desulfobaccales bacterium (assembly GCA_050014275.1). Lineage (GTDB taxonomy): Bacteria > Desulfobacterota > Desulfobaccia > Desulfobaccales > 0-14-0-80-60-11 > JAPLJC01. Next base: position 1,654 of record JBEKDQ010000034.1, read on the forward strand.
AAAGCTATCCAAATAAAACCTGATTTCTCAGCGGCTTACTCCAATTTAGGATTAGCTTTCGCGAAACAAGGAAATATTGATAAGGCCATTATTATTTTTCAAAATGCTCTCAAGATTAACCCAAACAATACCATCGCTCAAAAAAAGTTAAGTATTTTAAAGGCTCAAGGGCCTCATAATTGATAAATTGAATTTTTTTTAAAGCAATTTTAGCAGAGCCGTAATGCCGTTCACGAGATAAAATTTACAGATTACTTGCCAAAAAAGGAACTTATCCATAATTCCAATTAATTACAGCTATGACCTAGTATAACGAAATGCGCTTTTGACGGGGGAGATTCCAGACTCCTTTTGGCCCAATGATATTATGTGGAATAACGTGATGTTGTCCGGTGGTATTCAAAAGTCCCAACGCCTACGACTTTACCATTTACCAAAATCTTATAAGAGAAGTTGCCGGTTGCATTGGTTGCAGGCCAATTAAAATCTTCAGGGAAATTAACTTCGCACCATTCACTTCCTTTGCCATTTTTCCTTACCTTGGCGGACTTACCATCTGCCGCGGTAACCACAAATTCAGCAGTAAAGGAACCTGAGGCGCCATTTTTGTCCCGGACCCCAAGCACTGTAAAGCCTCCGGCACTGCCTCCGCCACTTCTTATAAATATCTCCCAAACGGGTTTCTCCGCCAGAACTTCGCCGCCAGTATCAACCTTCAATAAACCATCTTCAGTCTCAATACTTTCCATATCCTTCAATGTCGATATGTCTGTTCCACACTTAATGCCTCTAAAACCATCTGCTTCGGAACCAGGCTTAAACTGTAAAGAGCCGCCAAAAGCCTCAATCGGCAAAGCCATGGAAAGAATTATCAAACCGGCCAGAGTAAAATTCTTAATACCCATTTTATATAACCTCATGAGAACCCCCTTTTAAAGAATATCGCCGGCCATGTTGTCGCCAAGCTACCGGATTTTCCAAGTTTCTACCAGATTTTCCCTAAAAAAGAAACCCTGACACCCACGCAGGGCATTAGCTCGGCAAATATTTTCCTTATCTCTAAAATCCTTGCGGTTTGGTGCTATCAGGGAATTACCTTCTAGGAAAACCCGATTATAGGCCTTTAAAACTTATCTTCAAGCCCTCAAACCGCCCTGGCAGGCGGGGACGCCATGGAGCACACCCACCGCCCCGCCCTTAAAGCCCTCTTGGAGGCCCTGGAGCCGGGGGTAATGGCGGCCAAAGAACCCAAGAAATATACCGATTGCGGCAAACCATACATGCGGGTATTTAAGGGACTGGTTCCTCCGGGCACCAGACCGGGGGTGATCAGGTCGCCGGGAATCAAGCCCACTGTGCCGCTGCGGTCTAATTGCAGCCAGGCCCAGTTTTCGTTGTTGAGGTCCGAGAGCAGACCGATCGCCGCGCAAGACCTGGGCCACGATGTAGTACTCCTCACCGTAGCCGGGGCAGGAGCGCAGATAGGTGATGGTGGGCGCCACGTAATAATTAGGTGGGGTGACCGGGTAGGTGCGCGGCTGCTGACAGGCGCTCACCAGGGCGAGAATCAACCCTAACAGCAGCAGGCCGTTAACGAGCCGTGGCTTCTCGAATCTCCTCCCTTATTGGCCCGCCTGGAGATCGCTGATGCGCCAGTTTCCCTCCTCTTTGACGAATCGCAACTGCAAGCTCTTGATATCGCTGGAAGGCTCCTGGGTCTTGCGGTTCCGGACGTTCTGGGACCAGGTGACCCAGGCCAGGGCATGGTCGGAATCGATGGCCTGGACTTTATCCACCGTGATCAGCAGGTGGTCAAATTGATAGCCCTTCCAGTATTTGAGGATATCTTTGCGCTTCTGGGCGTAACCGGGAAAGGCGGTGGAATATACACTCATGAGGGCGTTGATATCCTGGTCCAATTGGGCCTGGCGCAAGTTTGTCAGGGCGGCTTGCAGTTGCTCTTTCAGGTCTTCGGCGGGGGGGCCGGCGGTTGCCGGAGCTGGAGGCGCCGGGGCTGGAGGCGCCGGGGCTTCCGCCCTCGCCTTCTGGAGATCGCTGATGCGCCAGTTTCCCTCCTCTTTGACGAATTGCACCTGAAATTTCTGGATGACGCTGGAAAGCTCCCGGGTCTTGCGGTCCCGCACGTCCAGGTGCCAGGTGACCCAGGCCAGGGCATGGTCGGAGTCGATGGCCTGGACTTTATCCACCGTGAACGCCAGATTGGCGAGATCGTAACCCTCCCTGTATTCCAGGAGGTTGATATTCTTTTGCAATTGGGCCTGGCGCAAGGTTGACAACACGGCTTTCAGTTGGCCTTTCAGGTCTTCGGCGGGTGCGCCGGCGGTTGCCGGGGCAGCAGGCGCCGGGGCAGCAGGCGCCGGGGCGATTGCGCCGGCGGTTGCCGGAGCTGGAGGCGCCGGGGCTTCCGCCCCTTCCTCCTGGGAATCGCTGATGCGCCAGTTCCCTTCCTCTTTGGCAAATCGCAACTGGAGGTTCCGGGTGCCGCTGGAAAGCTCCTGGGTCTTGCGGTTCCGGACATCCTGGGACCAGGTGACCAAGGCCAGGGCATGATCGGAATCGATGGCCTGGACTCTATCCACCGTGATCACCAGGTAGTCGAAATTGTAACCTTCCCAGTATTCCAGGGAATCTTTGCGAAGCTTCTGAGCGTAACCGGGAAAGGCGGTGGAATACACGCTCATGAGGCCGTTGATATCCTTGTCCAATTGGGCCTGGCGCAAGGTTGACAGCGCGGCTTGCAGTTGCTCTTTCAGGGCTTCGGCGGTTGGGCCAGGGGTTGCCGGGGCTGGAGGCGCCGGGGTGGGGGCGCGGGCGGTTGCCGGGGCTGGAGGGGCCGGGGCGATTGCGCCGGCGGCTGCCGGAGCTGCTGGGGCCGGGGCGATTGCGCCGGCGGCTGCCGGAGCTGGAGGCGCCGGGGCTCCCGCCCCCGCCTCCTGGAGATCGCTGATGCGCCAGTTTCCCTCCTCTTTGGCGAATCGCAACTGGAGGTTCCGGGTGCCGCTGGAAATCTCCTGGGTCTTGCGGTTCCGGACGTCCTGGGACCAGGTGACCCAGGCCAGGGCATGATCGGAATCGATGGGCTGGACTTTATCTACCGTGATCACCAGGTAGTCGAAATTGTAACCTTCCCAGTATTCCAGGGAATCTTTGCGAAGCTTCTGAGCGTAACCGGGAAAGGCGGTGGAATACACGCTCATGAGGCCGTTGATATCCTTGTCCAATTGGGCCTGGCGCAAGTTTGACAGCGCGGCTTGCAGTTGCTCTTTCAGGTCTTCGGCGGGGGCGCCGGCGGTTGCCAGGGCTGGAGGCGCCGGGGCGGGGGCGCCTGCGGTTGCCGGGGCAGCAGGCGCCGAGGCTGGAGGCGCCGGGGCTTCCGCCCCCGCCTCCTGGAGATCGCTGATGCGCCAGTTCCCCTCCTCTTTGGCGAATCGCAACTGCAAGCTCCGGGTGCCGCTGGAAAGCTCCTGGGTCTTGCGGTCCCGGATGTCCTGGGACCAGGTTACCCAGGCCAGGGCATGGTCGGAATCGATGGCCTGGACTTTATCCACCGCGAACGCCAGGGAGTCGAAACTGTGACCCTCCCAGTATTCCAGGGCCTCTTGGCGCTTTTGAGCGTAACCGGGAAAGGCGGTGGAATACACGCTCATGAGGCCATTGATATCCTTGTGCAATTGGGCCTGGCGCAAGTTTGTCAGCGCGGCTTCCAGTTGCTCTTTCAGGTCTTCGGAGGGGGCGCCGGCGGTTGCCGGGGCAGCAGGCGCCGGGGCTGGAGGCGCCGGGGCTTCCGCCCCCGCCTCCTGGAGATCGCTGATGCGCCAGTTCCCCTCCTCTTTGGCGAATCGCAACTGCAAGCTCTGGGTGCCGCTGGAAAGCTCCTGGGTCTTGCGGTCCCGGACATCCTGGGACCAGGTTACCCAGGCCAGGGCATGGTCGGAATCGATGGCCTGGACTTTATCCACCGCGAACGCCAGGGAGTCGAAACTGTGACCCTCCCAGAATTCCAGAGCCTCTTGGCGCTTCTGAGCGTAACCGGGAAAGGCAGTGGAATACACGCTCATGAGGCCATTGATATCCTTTTGCAATTGGGCCTGGCGCAAGGTTGACAGCGCGGCTTGCAGTTGCTCTTTCAGGTCTTCGGCGGTGGCGCCGGCAGTTGCCGGGGCTGGAGGGGCCGGGGCGGGTGCTTCGGCGGTTGCCAGGGATGGAGGGGCCGGGGCTGGAGGCGCCGGGGCTCCCGCCCTCGCCTCGCGGAGATCGCTGATGCGCCAGTTTCCCTTCTCTTTGACGAATCGCAACTGCAAGCTCTGGACGCCGCTGGAAAGCTCCTTGGTCCTTCGGTCCCGGACGTCCTGGGACCAGGTGACCCAGGCCAAGGCATGGTTGGAATCGATGGCCTGGACTTTATCCACCGTGAACGTCAGGTTGGTGAAATCGTAACCCTCCCATAATTCCAGGGCCTCTTTGCATTTCTGGGCGTAACCGGGAAAGGCGGTGGAATACACGCTCGTGAGACCGTTGATATCCTGGTCCAATTGGGCCTGGCGCAAGGTTGACAGCGCGGCTTGCAGTTGGTTTTTCAGGGCTTCGGCGGTGGGGCCGGGGGTTGCCGGGGCTGGAGGCGCCGGGGCTTCCGCCCCCGCCTCCTGGAGATCGCTGATGCGCCACTTTCCTTCCTCTTTGGCGAATCGCAACTGCAAGTTCTGGGTACCGCTGGAAAGCTCCTGGGTCTTGCGGTCCCGGACGTCCTGGGACCAGGTGACCCAGGCCAGGACATGGTCGGAATCGATGGCCTGGATTTTATTCACCGCGAACGCCAGGGAGTCGAAACTGTGACCCTCCCAGTATTCCAGGGCCTCTTGGCGCTTCTGAGCGTAACCGGGAAAGGCGGTGGAATACACGCTCATAAGGCCGTTGATATCCTTGTCCAATTGGGCCTGGCGCAAGTTTGTCAGCGCGGCTTGCAGTTGCTCTTTCAGGTCTTCGGCGGGTGCGCCGGCGGTTGCTGGAACTGGAGGCGCCGGGAGGGGTGCGCCGGCGGTTGCCGGGGCTTCCCACTCCGGGGCGGGGACGCCAGCGGTTGCCAGGGCTTCCGCCTCTGGCCCCAACTCCTGTCCCTCGAAGCGGTATTCCAAATCTCCAGCATATAACATGGGCTTGTCAACATGATTCTCTACCAGGCTAATAATTAAGCCGAGGCTCACCACTTTTCCCGGAACCAGGGGACCCCTGACCACAAGAAGATTATTTATCCTGGCGCCTTCGTAGATTATTTCGCTGGATCGTACGGAATTTTCTCCCACCCGCCATACTTTGGTAACTCGATACCTCAAAGATTTGGGGTTGGCCACCCGAATGTGTATAGCGGCAACTTTGGTATCACCAGGTAAGGTGTTGAGTTCATCAAACGCCAGGGGTTGCGGGAATGGTTCAGTTTCAGCTTTAATATCTTTTTCACCATTATTGGCCACCGGCTTGAGATACCATCTAGCGAAATACCAATCAGCCTTGATACCGACGTTGGGATCAGGACTTCCCAGGGTTCTTGTCTCGTTCGATACAGGCATACCCTCCATGCTCAAATTCAGGATGACGTTATGAGCACAACCGATAAAAGCTAAAAGCGACCCTATAATAATTATCCGGGAGATCCTTTTAATAACCATTCTCTCTCCGCATGTCCTTATGCTGACTTCATCAGGGTTCTTGGCTAAATTTACACGCAAATCGCAAACTGCTTACTTAATGGGAAATAAATCTGGATTGTATATTATTACTTCAATGTTAGGGGGCAAACTTGAATCTTTCATCAATTCAGTGCTATCCGGTTAACTGATTAAAAAAAGCCGAAAACTTCCCGGATCTATTAGAATGGGTTTGCCTATACCTCATTAAACAGAGGGGAGAATTCGGACAGTTGCTTAAACTTATGGTTCATCCGACTAAAGCGTACCTGGAGCGAAGCAACTGGATGAAGAGCCAGGCGGCCCGGCTGCTCCTCCTCAGCCGCACCACCCTGCTGGAGAAAATGAAGAAGCTGAATATTCCCGCCGTTGCAATCGACTTCCACCAGCCGGCTTAATCAATTATAAGATTGAGTTCCGCAAATGTTTTTGACAGTTTATTTTAATAAATTGGGACTCTCAAGTCAAAAATTATTGTTTCCTGGTCACTGGCAGCGCCGGATTCATAGGGTTTCTCGGGGCCCGGGATCTGATGGGACTTCTGCAGCAAACCAAGGCATTTCATCCATTCGCATGCCCCAACCAATTTGCAGAATTTGACCTACACAACTCCCCTTTGGGTGTCGCTCATTTAAAAGAGTCTCCCCAGTTATGGAACCGGCTCCCCCTTGCCGCGACCGCCGCCTGGAAGACGCCGGCTACTTTGCTCACGGGTTGGCGCTTCGGAAGAACCCTCGTCTCACCGGAAGATAATTTGACCCGATTCCCAGAAAATTCACCCCACCCCAGCCCCTCTCAGGGGAAGAGAGAAAAGACCTTAATCCTCAGGTAGAATCCTGGAACGCTACACTGGTTTGCAGATTATCCTCCGGAAGGAGCGATTGCCGATCCCGGTAGCTGGCACCATGCGGCTTTTTGCTTTGATACCAAATTGCAGTCAAAGAACTAGAAATATTCTCCGTAGGGGCGCGCCCACGCCTGCAACCATCTGGGGCGGACACCTGGGTCCGGGCCTGCAAAATGTCCTTTTGAGTAACTTGGTATGAGTCCCCAAAGAAGGGCAGAATTAAAAAGGATTCGTTGAGAAATCCTGGTCTTTTAGCGGGAAACCATCTTTATCCCGCCGGGGTTTTGTGTTATGGTGGGCGAATGCTTGATAGGGAGGTGCGATAAGACCCGATGATCCGAGACGTGCAACATGAAACCATGCCCCGGGAGGCCCTGGAGGCCTTGCAGCTTAAACGCTTGCAGGCGGTGGTGGAGCGGGTCTATCACCTGGTGGACTTCTATCGCCGGCGCATGGACCAGATGGGAGTAAAACCGGAACATATCCGCACCCTGGCCGACCTCAAGGAGCTGCCCTTCACCACCAAGCAGGACCTGCGGGATAATTACCCCTTCGGCATGTTCGCGGTGCCCATGGTGCAGGTGGTGCGGATTCATGCCTCCTCCGGCACCACCGGCAAACCCACCCCGGTGGCCTACACCCAACGGGACCTGGAGACCTGGTCGGAGCTGATGGCCCGGACCCTGGCGGCTGCGGGGGCCCACCGGGGTGACATCATCCATAATGCCTACGGCTACGGCCTGTTCACGGGGGGGCTGGGGGTCCACTACGGGGCCGAGCGGCTGGGAGCCGCGGTAATCCCGGTCTCCGGCGGCCAGACCCGGCGCCAGATTATGCTCATCCAGGATTTCGGCCCCACCGTCATCTGCTGCACCCCCTCCTTTGCCCTGTATCTGGCGGAGGTGGGCCAGGAGATGGGGGTAGAGTTTGCCAAGACTAAGCTCAGGATAGGGATATTTGGGGCCGAGCCCTGGACCGAAGGCATGCGACAGGAGATCGAGAAGCGCCTTCATCTTGATGCATTGGACATCTATGGTCTGTCCGAGATCCTTGGTCCGGGGGTGGCCATAGAGTGCCTCGAGGCCAAGAGCGGCCTGCACATCTTTGAAGACCATTTTTTCCCAGAGATCATTAATCCAACCAGCTTGGAACCCGAGCCCGGCGGAGCGACCGGGGAACTGGTCATCACCACCCTCACCAAAGAAGCCTTCCCACTGCTGCGCTATCGCACCCGGGACGTTACCTCCCTCAATTACGCCCCCTGCAAATGCGGGCGCACCATCGCCCGTATCAGCCGTTTTCAGGGCCGCTCCGACGATATGCTCATCATCCGGGGGGTCAACGTCTTCCCCTCCCAGATTGAATCAGTGCTCATGGAGACCCCGGGAGTGGAGCCCCATTACCAGCTCATTGTTGACCGGCAAGGGCAATTGGACACCCTGGAGGTCCAGGTGGAGGTGGATGAGGCCACCTTCTCCGACGAGGTCAAGCAGTTGCAGGCGCTGGCCCAGGTCATCCAGAGGAAAATCAAGGATTACTTTACCGTCTCGGTCAAGGTGAAGCTAGTGGAGCCGCAAAGCATCCCCCGAAGCGAGGGCAAGGCCACACGGGTCATTGACCGGCGACAGCAATAAAGGGGTTTTCGGTTTTCGGTTTTTTTCGGTTTTTTTTTCGGTTAAAAAAGCCACGACCACCACGGCATTAAAGGCATTTAAAGATTATTCATGGGAGCGGAAAAGAGATTAATTCCCCCTCACCCTAACCATGGCGCGCTCGCCCTTAACTTTGAACTTTGAACTTTAAACCTTGAACTAAACTGATTAATAATAAGAAAGAGCCAACCGAACCTATCTCCATCTGCGGCAGGGGGGCACCCTATGAAAGTTGAACAGATCTCGGTATTCCTGGAGAACAAGGCGGGGCGCCTGGCCGAAGTCACCCAGGTCCTGGGAGAAGCCGGCATCAACATCCGGGCCCTGTCTTTGGCCGACACCACCGACTTCGGCATCCTGCGCCTCATCGTCGACCGATACGATAAGGCCCGGGAGGTCCTGAAGGTCAGGGGCTTTACGGTGGGCAAGACCGAAGTGGTGGCGGTGGAGGTTCCGGACCGCCCCGGCGGCCTGGCCCTGGTGTTGCAAATCCTGGCCCAGGCCGGAGTTAACGTGGAATACATGTACGCCTTTGTGCAGCACAGCGGCAAGAACGCGGTGATCATCTTCCGCTTCGATAACCTGGAGCAGGCCATCAGCCTCTTGCAGCAGGAAGGCATCCATATTTACAAGGGGGAAGAAGTCTACCGCCTTTAATGGTCCGGCCGCGGCCAATCGGGGTGAATTATTAACGGGAGCGGAAAAGAGATTAAATTCCCCCTCACCCTGGGCCGCTTCCCCATCGGCGGAGAGGAGATAGATAAGGGAACACATAATGCTCCCATTAATAATTTTAGATTTATGATTTCTAAAAACGGAAAAATACCTCGAGGCTTCTGGCTCGACAAGTCTGGAAGGCATTTGCCGATGTAGTTTACTTCAAAGACTAAGCCTCCAAAAAGATCAGAACCGGGTCTATTACTTAAATTTACATGGTCTTTGACACCCAGGGCGACAATATTGTTCATATCTGGATAAAATAACACGAATCCACGAGGAGGGTTTATGAGAACCAAGACCTGGTTAGTTGGATGGGCTTTGGCCATGGCCGGCCTGATCCTGGCCCCGGGCTGCGGCCCGGGCAGCAAGTCTGAGCCTTACGTTATCGGCGGCATCTTTTCCAGCACCGGCCCCCAATCCTATCTGGGGGAACCGGAGCGCAATTCCATGGAGATGGTGGCCGAGGAAATCAATGCCAAGGGCGGTCTCAACGGCCACCCCCTGAAGCTGGCGATTTACGATGATGAAGGCGACGTTACCAAGGCCCGCCTCGATGCGGAAAAGCTCCTGCAAAAGGACCAGGCCCTGGCCATCATCGGACCCAGCCTCACCCCTACCTCCATGACGGTGCTGGAGATTACCCAGAAGGCCAAAGTGCCCCTGATCTCTTGCGCGGCCGCGGCTTCCATCACCTCCCCGGCCCAGGAACGCGTCTGGGTCTTCAAGACGGCCCAGACGGACCAAATGGCGGTGGGCCGCATTTACCAGTATTGTCAGAAGCATGGGATTGCCAGGGTCGCCATCCTCACCATGTCCACCGGCTTTGGAGTGGCGGGCAAGGAGCAGCTTCTCTCCCAGGCAGCCGAGCATGGCATCGAGGTACTGGCCCAGGAGGTCTTCGGGGAAAAAGACACGGACATGAGCCCGCAGCTCACCAAGATTAGGGGAACGGCGGCCCAGGCGGTGATCTGTTGGGGCACCGGTCCGGCCCCGGCCCTGGTGGCCAAGAACCTGAAGCAGTTGGGCCTGACCCTGTCCCTGATCCAGAGCCACGGCGCCGCCTCGAAAAAGTTCATCGAACTGGCCGGCGAGGGGGCGGAAGGCGTCATCATGCCCGCCGGTAAATTGGCGATCTACCAGCAATTGCCCGACTCCGACCCGCAAAAGGCTGTGTGTAAGGAATACGCCGAAAAATACCAGGCCAGGTTCAAGGCGCCGGAATCCAGCTTCGGCGGCTATGCCTATGACGCCCAGAGGATGCTGGACCAGGCCCTGGAGAAGGCGGGCCGCGACCAGGCAAATATCCGGGAGGCCCTGGAAGGCATCAAAAACTTCGTGGGGGTCAGCGGCGTCTTCAACATGAGTCCCGACGATCACAACGGTCTGGCTTCGTCGGCCTTCGTGATGGTGAAGATTGAGAAGGGCGAGTTCACCTTGATAGATTAACAGATAGTGGTCAGTGGTCAGAGGCCGGGAAAAATCGAGCCGCTGACCACTGGTCATTGATCCCTTACTGACCACTGCCTTGCCAATCCTTGCCCCACTGCTGCAATACTTCATCTCCGGCCTGACCAACGGCGCCATTTACGCCATCATTGCCCTGGGGTTCGGCATCATCTTTAATACCACCACCATCATTAACTTCGCCCAGGGCGAGTTCGTGATGCTGGGAGCCATGTGCGCCATCAGCATCTACCACCTGGCCCCTTCCCTGCCCCTGGCCTTTCTGGGCGGAGTGATCATCGTCTCCCTGGTGGGCCTGGCCTTTGAGCGTCTGGCCTTGCGCCCGGTGGGGGAGGCTTCCTCCCTCACCCTGATCATCATCACCGTGGGCGCCGGGGTCTTCCTCAAAGGGGTGGCCATGCTCCTGTGGGGCAAAGAGTCCTATCCCCTGCCGCCCTTTTCCGGAGAGGCCCCGCTGCACCTGGGTCCGGCCACCATTCTTCCGCAGAACCTCTGGGTCCTGGGGCTGACGCTGGTCCTGGTGCTGGCCCTGGAGGCCTTTTTCCGCCTCACCCTGATGGGCAAGGCCATGCGAGCCTGCGCCTATAATCCCCGGGCCGCCCGCCTGGTGGGCATCCCCGCGAGCCGCATGGTGCAGCTCTCCTTTGCCCTCTCCGCCCTTCTGGGGGCCGGAGCCGGCATCCTTATCGCCCCCCTCACCCTGGGAGTCTACGATATGGGCACCATGCTGGGACTCAAAGGATTTGCCGCGGCCATCATCGGCGGCCTGGGCAGCCTCCTGGGCGGAGTCCTGGGGGGCCTGCTCCTGGGTCTGGCCGAATCCTTCACCTCCGGGCTCATCTCCTCGGGCTACCGGGACGCGGTGACCTTTCTCCTGCTCCTGGTGGTCCTCTTTCTGCGCCCCCGGGGTCTTCTGGGAGGCCGGCAATGAACTTTGCCAGGCACTGGAACCGCTGGATATTGTTCGCACTGGTGGCGCTGGCCATCACCGCCGGCCTGGATAACGAATACTATTTCACCCTGCTCAATTTCGTCGGCATTTATACCCTGCTGGTGGTGGGGCTCAACCTGCTGCTGGGGTACGCCGGACTGATCTCCCTGGGTCATGCCGCCTTCTTCGGCCTGGGCGCCTATGCTTCCGGCATCCTCACCGCCACCTGCGGGGTCAACCCCTGGCTGGCGCTGCTGGCCGGGCTGGTGCTTTCCGGGAGCGCGGCGTTTCTCATCGGCGTCCCGGCCTTGAAGCTCCAGGGCTATTACCTGGCCATGGCCACCCTGGGCTTCGGCATCATCGTCTCCATCATCCTGAACCAAGCCCAGCCACTCACCGGCGGCCCCTCGGGCCTCTCGGGGATTCCGCCCCTGACCCTGGCGGGCTTTCCCCTGAACACGGCCCGGCGCCTCTATCCGTTGATCTGGCTGGCGGTGGGAGTGATCCTGGCCCTGAGCGCCAACCTGGTGGACTCCCGGGCCGGCCGGGCCCTGCGGGCCCTACACGACTCCGAGTCCGCCGCCGCCTCCCTGGGGGTGGACACCGCCCGCCTGAAGCTCAAGATCTTTATCTGGAGCGCCCTGTACGCCTCCCTGGCGGGAAGTCTCTTTGCCCACAGCCTCAATTTCATCGCCCCCGCCTCCTTCGGCTTCATGTTCTCCATCAAACTGGTGGCCATGGTGGTGCTGGGGGGGATGGCCAGCATCTGGGGCTCG
>JBEKDQ010000035.1:0-13723 GCA_050014275.1 Desulfobaccales bacterium
CCCGGTTACTGGCCTGGGGAGCAGCCTCCTCCTCTGATTCCCAGCCCAGTCTAGGCGCCCGCCTCTGGACCTTGTTAAAGGAATGGGGAGCGGCCTCGGCGGTGGCCACCCTGGCCACCGCCCCCCTGGTGGCAGCCTACTTCCAGGTGGTTTCTCTTTTGGGGGTCATCATCAATCTGCTGGCCATCCCCTTGTTCTTGCTGTTGGCCCTGCCTTTAGGAGAGGCTGCGGTCTTCGCCCAGGCCATCCATCTAACCTATCTGGCCCGGGCCCTGCTTTTTTTGGGCCAATTTCCCCTGTGGTTAGGATGGCAGGCCATTACCCTGGGCGCCGCTCTTCCCGGCAGCGCCATCATCGTGCCCATACCCACCTGGCTGCAAATCGCCCTCTATTACCTGGTGCTCCTCCTGGTCTTCGCCCCCCGGCGCAGTTTCTGGACCTGGGGGGGTGCCGGTCTGGCCGGATTAGCCCTCCTTCTCTCGCTGGCCTGGCCCTTTATGGGGCCGCGGGGAAGGCTGGAGGTGACTTGTCTGGACACTTACGGCGACCTCAGCGGCATGGTGGTATCCCCGGAGGGTCAGCGCCTGGTATTCAGCGCCCCGGCGCCCTCCTGGCCCGGGCACGCGGGCGGCGGCCCGGTAGCGCTGCCTGCTTACTGCCACTGGCGCCAGTTTCGCACCCTCGATCAGGTGGTGGCCTTCACTCTTTCCCAGGACAATGCCGGGGAATTACTCCCCCTGGCCCAGCAGTTTAACGTGGGCGGGTATTGGTATGGTCACCGCGGTTGGCCGGGGCCGGCTTTATGGGACCTGTGGGACTATCTAGGGGACCGGGGCCGGTTGCCCCGGCCTCTGGAACCGTGGCGGGGCAGTTCCCAGCCGCCCGCCAGCCTGGGGAGCGCAGAGCTGCAATACCTGAAGCTGGGACCGGAGAATGGCTTCGCCCTGGCTGTCGCCGGCCAGGGGCGCCGGGTCCTCATCCTGCCGCCGGGGCGGCAAGATTTTTTTTTAAGGGCGGCGCTCTCGATCCAGACCGTCCCAACCAACCTGGACTTGCTGATCCTGCCGGCGGTCATGGCCCGGGCCCCTGAAATCGAACCCTGGCTCGCCCGCCTGCAGCCCCGCCTCCTGGTGATTTACGGGGGAGCCGTCCGGCCCGGTGATTACCAGCGCTTGGCCAAAATCCCCTGCCATTTAACCAAGGACGGCGCGGTGAGCGTATTTCTCGAACCGGACGCGGTTCGGGTGCGGCAGTGGGGGTACTGAATGGTTAAAAGCCCCTTAAAAAAATTTCAAAATCCTATTTTCCCGGTCGACGCGGCACGAGGCCCCATGAACTGCGGGTGACTCTCTCACCATGAACATTAGAACCACCGCCCTCGGCGGTTCCCGGGCCGGCCTGGCGCGGTCGACACGTTTTCAGAGAAAAGGGAAGGGTCAAAGGACAAAAATAGCCAAACTGCCTTGGATTACCAACCACCTGGCGTCAGGTATCAGATTTTCCTATAATAAAAAATATCCTTACATCTTTAGATCTTTAGGCCTTTAAGATGTAGCCGCAAGTTAAGCTTGCGAAAATCCTCAATAAACAGAGCGCAGGCTAAAGCCTGCGGCTACCAAAACATGTAGATATTGTTAAAGGTATTTCTGGGACATCACACTAGCTCTTCCGGGAGGTCTTGGCGATGAATTCGACCAACTGCTGCCTCACTTCCGGCGAGTTGCACTTGGGGCAGGTGGCCTTGGCTTCGCCATACTCCTTGATGCTCATGATGCGGTTGAACTCTTCTCCACATTTATCGCAGAGGTATACATAGGTGGGCATGCCTTTCTCCTTGGATAAGAGATTAAATCCGATCAACCAAATGTTAATATCGAAATCCTGCTATGGCAAGGCTTAGGATTTTTACTACGCCCGGAGGTGGTATGGGCATGGAGCCCTGGCTTTTCCTCTAGCGCCCATTATTGGGCGGTGCTGGCCTGGTTGCGATAAAAGAGAAGATTCGCCTGCGTGAGTTTGAAGCGGCCAGGAGACTTTGTCGAAGAGATGCCACAGTAAGGGGAGAACGGGTAATGCAAGCCAACCAGGTAAGTAAAACCGCCAAGGGAACGGCCTGCAGGCGCGCCTACCATGCCGCCCACGACCACCCCAAGATCTTCGATGACTTCCTGGCACATTATCTGATAACGGAGGAAGAGCTGGGGCGCTAAGGTTCAGGGGCAGATCCCTTGCGCTGCCTCTGGGGGCCGCAAGGCCAGGGTCGGCACCAGACTCCGGGCCATCAGGAGGTTGCGCCAGTCATCGGCCGGGTGACGTTTGGGGGTCTCCATGATGGCCCCCAGGGGCCTGAGCCAGGGGTGGGCCAGGAACTGGCGCAGACCGGCCAGGCCCAGATGCCCCAGGCCCAGGTGCCAGTGCCGGTCCACCCTGGAGTTGCAGGCCGCCTTGGAGTCGTTGAGGTGCAGCATCTTCAGGCGTTCCAGCCCGGGGCCCCGGGCGATCTCCCCCAGGAGCAGGGAAACTCCGGAGGGGCTTCTGAGGTCGTAGCCCGCGGCAAAGGCATGCGCGGTGTCCAGGCAGAGCCCTAAATCCACGCCGCTCAACTCCATGATGCGCTGCAGATGGTCCGGGCGCCAACCCAGTTCCCGTCCCTGGCCGGCGGTGTTTTCCAGGAGCACCAGGGGTGGCGGCGGCACCTGGGAGACCGCCGCCCTCAGAGCCCGGGCCACCCGCTGGAAGCTGGCCTCCGAAAGTTCGCCATGGCCGGGATGGATCACCAGGTAATCGGCCTCCAGATCCCGGGCCAGGGTCAGCTCCTGGACCAATCGGGCCGCGGATTGCTGCTGGAGCAGCGGCTGCGAAGCCGCCAGGTTAGGCAGGTAGCTCAGGTGTACCATCAGCGGCGCCAGGCCGGCCCGCCGCCGGGCCCGGATAAAATCCCGGACCTCCGATGGGTCCACCTGGCGCCATCGCCAGGCCCGGGGGTTCTGCACGAAAATCTGCAGGGCCTGGCAACCCAGGGACTGGGCCTGGGGGATGGCCCGCAGCAAGGAACCGGCGATGGACAGATGAAAGCCGAGACGCATTATCTGGTATTCGATTTTTGGTTTACGGTTTCAGTAAATATTAAAGAATTATCAGGGTTTGGCCGCGGAATTTTCCGCTCATTCAGGCCCGGTAGTGAAGTGGTTTTCCTTTCCCCTGGTGATTGTTCCCTTTATCGGATGAAAACCGATAGTCATTCTGATATATCATTTCCATGGAAACAGCCAACCCGCCTCTGCGGCCTCGCATCCTGGATGCGTACGTGGCCCGGGAGTTTCTCAAACTCCTGATTCTGAGCCTGGCCGCCTTCATCTCCCTCTTCGTCATTGTCGATTTTTTTGAGAAAATCGACCGTCTGGTGGAGGCCCATCTGGGGTTGTGGGACCTGATACGTTATGTCTCCCTCAAGGTTCCCTTCGCCGCCGGCCAGGTACTGCCAGCTGCGGCGTTGCTGGGTATCATGCTTACCTTCGGCCTCATGTCCCGCTCTTATGAAACCATGGCCATGCGCACCTCGGGGCTGGACATCCTGCGGTTGCTGCGGCCGGTGCTGGTTGTGACCAGCGGGGTGATGGCCGTCATGCTGGCCTTGAACCTCTATCTGATCCCCTGGAGCCAGGAAAGCCTGGACAGTTTCTGGCAAAGCCGGGTGGACAAGAAGCCAGCCCGCAACCTGCACACCATGGAGCACTTCTGGTACAAGGGAGACCAGGCCATTTATAACATCCTCCTCTTCCGAAAAGATATTCAAACCATGGAGGGGGTCAAGATCTATCTTTTTGACCAGAAATTTCATTTAGTACAGGTCATTGCCGCGGCCCGGGCCCAATTTCAGGGCAGCCATTGGCGCTTTTTCCAGGGGCAGATCCAAACCCTGGGTCCCGGCGGCCCCACCGGAGGTGAGACGTTCCAGCAGCGTGACCTGGTCCTCACGGAGCGCCCGGAAGATTTCGCCGACCTGGAAAAGAAGGTTACCGAGATGGACTTTAATGAACTCGCTGGTTACGTGAGGCGCCTGGAGCGGGACGGCTACAAATCCACCACCTACCGGGTGGATCTCTATAGCCGTCTTTCCCTGGGGCTGACTCCCCTGATCATGGTCGTTTTGGGGATGGCCCTGGCCTTGCGCCATAACCAGGTCCACCTCACCTCAGTAGTGGCCCTGGGAATGGGGCTGATGTTCGTTTACTGGCTCTTCTTTGGGTTTTCCGCCTCCTTCGGCCAGGCCGGCCGCTGGCCGGCCCTGTGGGCAGTCAGCTTCCCGCACCTGGTCTTCGGCGGTCTGGCCCTCCTGCTGCTGCGGCGGGTTACCAGATGAGGACCCCAGCTCCCTCATCCAGACTGCCAGGCCATCATGCCCCGGCTTAATCCCTCAGTCCGGATCCAAGGGAACCCGTAATCCTTATACTCACTTACTCGCTTTAATTTGCTATTCCGGTATTTTTGTCAAGGAATTTGTGGATAGGAAGCGGGTGGGGCATGGAGAAAAACTAAAGATATACTTTTGATGATTGCGGTCGCCAAGATTACGGCAAATTCTTGGTTCAGAGGAATTGCTAAGATTCAAGCAATCCCCGGATGCCGCATAATCTCGAATAAGTAAGGGAATACTCCCTCAAGAAACAGGAATTCCCCGATTTACAGAGCTGGAAAAATCCACCAAGCTATGGACAACATCTTTTTCGACTGCGCCGCCAGGGCGGCCGCATAATCCTGGCTGATAGTACCTGTCCTCCCAGATCAACCCTGGCCACGGCTGGCTCAGTTCGGTTAGTTTCAAGGAATATGGTCCTTTTCGAGAAATGATCTTAAATATTAATGAGTTATACTACGAGGTCCAATTTTCGGCCGAACCTCTGCCTCCACCTAACTCCGGCCCCCCCTCCAGGCGGATGAAAATATGATCATTAAAAGGGAAACCGTGCAATAATTTTATTGTCATCCGGTGATATTTTTGCTATCAAGGGGAAGCTGTCCTGTCCGATGGCCTCTGATTTATCGGCCTGCCAGCCATCGGGACTGGAAAAAAATATATCTTTAATTAAGGGGGGGATGGGCGTCGGAAAACCCATTTCCAGAAGTGGCCGTGGCTGTAAGGGAATTGTAGTCAACTCAAACCAGGAGAAAGGGAGAGAAAGATTATGACCAAGGCAGAATTGATCGCGGCAGTAGCGGACGAGGCCCAGGTAAGGAAGGTGGATGCGGAAAAAGCTATTAATAGCCTGATCCATACTATTTCCGATACCCTGAAGCAAAAGGGCCGCCTGGCGTTGGCGGGGTTTGGCACCTTTTCGGTGAACCAGAGGAAGGCCCGGGAAGGCCGGAATCCACAGACCGGCAAGCCCATCAAGATTCCGGCCACCAAGGTGGTGAAATTCAAACCGGGAAAACAACTGAAAGAAACGGTAAAGTAAAGGCTTTCATCCTTGTTTCTAGAGCGCCCCAGCGCCGGCGACCTGGGCTCTCGGGAAAATATCTTTTATCTTAAGAGGCCGGTGCCGCCGGCTCACTGTGCAGGCGCCGGTTCGGGGGTGGAACCAGATTAGCCCCTTCCCGCCTTCCAAGGCAGGGGGACCGTGACCGCACGGCAAAAACTAAGATTAACTAATTTTTGGGATCTTCCCAAGCATCGGCCTGCCGGGCGATTCTCCCCAACCCGGCTGGCCGGGCCCAACTTCCTTACGCCCCTGTGGTGGTAGGAGTGACGAGGGGAGGGCTTTTCGCCGAGCCCTCCCCTGCCTTTATTTCAGGCAAGCTCATGGCCACCACCGTAGGGGCAGGTTTAAAACCTGCCCCTACTACCCTGGCGGCTGCCCCGGCGGGAGAACTCCTCCCGGATGCGCCCCAGGATCCGAGCCTTGTCCAGGCACCAACTGGGGCCCAGCAGTTCCTGAGGGTGCGGGTCGCCGGTAAGACGGTGGATGACCAGGCGCCGCGGCAGGAGTTCCACAAAGTCCGCTACCAGACTGACGTAACCATCCTCCGAGAGACAGGCATAGGCCCCCTGCTGATAAAGCCGGGCCAGGGCTGAGCCCCGAACCACGTAAAGCAGATGGATTTTTACCCCCTGTAAGGGCAGGCGGGCCAGATAGTCTGCGGTGGCCGCTATCTCTTCGGGGCCCTCCCCGGGCAGTCCCAGAATCACGTGGGCCACCACCTCCAGACCCCGGGCGGCGGCCCGTTCCACCGTCCGGGAAAAGCAGGCCACATCGTGGCCCCGGTTCAGAACCGCCAGGGTCCGGTCATGGGCCGACTGCAGCCCCAACTCCAGCCACAGCAAGCGCTCCCGGGCATAGCCCGCCAGTAACTCCAGCACCTCATCCCCCAGACAATCCGGACGGGTTCCCAGGCTCAAACCCACCACTTCTGGGAAGGCCAGGACTTCATCATAGAGGGCCTGAAGCCGCGCCACCGGGGCGTAGGTGTTGGAGAAGCTTTGGAAATAGGCGATGAATCGGGAAGCCTGGTAGCGTTCTTGCAGACGAGCCATGCCCTGGCGGAGCTGCGCCGTCAGGCTCACCCCCCGGGCCCAGGCGCCGGTGCCGGAGCCCCGGGCGTTGCAAAAGAGGCACCCCCCGGTGGACACCCGGCCATCCCGGTTGGGGCAGGTAAAGCCCGCGTCCAATGCGATCTTTTGTACCCGTAGCCCGAAGCGACGCCGCAGGTAGGTGTTTAGATCCAGATATGGCAGCCGGGTCATCAGGCCAGGTCCCCCCAGGCGCCCTGTACCAGGGCGAGGGCGGCCAGGGCCGCGGTCTCCACCTTGAGGCGCCGGGGACCCAGACTGGCCACCCGGAAGCCCGCTTCCCGGGCCTGGGCTACCTCAGCCGCGGAAAAGCCACCTTCGGGGCCGATGAGGAGGCGCACGGACGCGGGCTTCAGACTGAGGCAGGATTTCAGCCCGCCGCGCCGCTCCTCTTCCCAGAAGATGAGCTTTATCTCCTCTGAGCCCGATAACACCGCGGCGAATTCCTGCACCGGGTCAATTTCCGGGAGCACCGCCCGCTGGCAGGATTTGAGGATTTCCCGGGCCAGGCGCTGCCAGCGGTCCTGCCGCCGCCAGGCCCGCTCCGGGGCCGGACGTTCCGAACGCTCCGAGTAAAAGGGGATGATCCTTTGCACCCCCATTTCCGTGGCCTGGCGCATCACCCCATCCAGGGCCTCGCCCTTGGCCAGGCCGATGCCCAACACCAGGCGCAAGGGGGATTCCCCCCAATCGGCCAGTTCCCGGATCACTTGCAGTTGTGCCCCCCGGGCCTCCAGACTGATCACCCGGGCTTCTACCTGGCGCCCCCGGCCGTCGCAAACCTCCACCCGGTCGCCCACTCCCAGCCGCAAGACCCTGGCCAGATGCCGGATCTCCTCCTGGTCCAGATACACAGTGTCATCCTGAAAGCGCTCTGGAGGGGCGTAGAACCGATGCATAAGCAATGGGCAGTGGCCAGTTTCGGTTGTTAGTTGTTAATTGTTAATTGTTACCCAAGTTTCGCACCAAGTATTGATGGGAGTGGGAAAGAGATCAAATTCCCGCTCGCCATTGCCCTCGGCCTTAACTTTGAACTCTGAACCTTGAACTAAACTCGACCATCGGGGGAGATGGGATAAAGATGGAACCCATTAGGACCGAGTATTGGAAAACTCCCCCACCCTGAGAGGGGAGGGGCTGGGGGGAGGGTGGCGACAATCACCGCTAAGACTACAAAATCGATACCATCCCCACCCGGTGTCGCTCCCTCGCAGGGGGAGGGAATTTTGCGCTCATTTGCAGGGTTCAAAGTTCAAGATTCAAGGTCGCCGGTCGTTTGCTTTGAGCCCTGAGCTAATTTTAAGAACCAGGGTGCACCCTGCGCACCAGAGCGATGAGTTTCCCGGTATTTATTTAGCTGGTCAGGTGCTCTTGAGTTTCTTGATCTCTTCTTCCAGGTCCGCCAGCCGCTTCGTCAACGCCTCCAGATCCGCAGCCCGGGCCGGTTTCGCCTCCGCCAGGGCATTGGCTACCAGCGCCTTTACCTTGTTCACCAGGGCCGCCTGGGCCTCCTGGGCCCGATACAGGAGATCCTTCACCGCCTCGGGGCTTTCCTGCTGGGTGATTTCCCCCCGACGCACCATTTCCTCCACCAGCGATTCGACCCTGTCCCGAGTGAAATCGAAGGCCCCCAGACCAAAGAACCATGCCTTCCGCAAAAAATCTCTCATGGTTTCCTCCTGGCATAGTGTTTCAGTAATACCTTTAAAAATATCTACATGTACTGGTAGCCGCAGGCTTTAGCATGTACTCTTTATTATTAAATATTTTCGCAAGCTTAAGCTTGCGGCTACATTTTAACGGCTTAAAGATGAAGAACATTTTTTATTAAAGGAAAATCTTATGCAATAACATTATGGAGATTGGCAAAAAATGATTAGTGGAAACATTATGGGGTCCCATATTTATCCCCTCTCCGGCGTTTCTTCTTTAATCCCCTCTCCCCCGCTGGGGAAAAGGGGTGGGGTGAGGGGTAATTTAATCTCTTCTCCGCTCCCATTAAAAACTCTTCCACGAGCCCCGGTCAATTGATCATTTTTTTGGGAATTATATATTTAACGCCCCTGCGAATTATCTATTGCAGGGGCGGGGTTTCCCCGCCCAGGGCGGCGAGACGCTGTCCCTACGGCAGAGACGGAATAGGAAGTCAAGTATATTAATTCCCGTTTTTTTAAAGATCTCTCCGTTCAGGCTGCGACCCGATCACTGGGTGGAAGTCTGTGCCACTGTCGCGCCTGCTGCTATCTCATGGCCGCCGCAAGATCAAGGCACCCCAGTCCTCCTGGGTGAGCAGTCCCGCCTGCCGAAGTCCCAATCCCAGGAAGCGGGGCTCGAGCTCCGGGAGATCGGTTTCCAGAAACCCTGAAATGATCAGGGCGCCGCCGCTCAGGAGATGTCCGCTCAAGGCCTCGGCCAATTGCAGCAGGTCAGGGGTGGTGAGGTTGGCCAGGATCAGAGCGAACTGCCGGCGGATGGCATGCAGCAGGGTGGGTTCCACCAGCACCTGCGCTTCCAGGCCGTTCAGGCGCACGTTTTCCAGGGCGGCGGCCACTGCCTCGGGGTCCACGTCGATGGCCAGCACCCGGGCCCCCAGTCGGGCGGCGGCCAGGGCCAGGATGCCGGTGCCGGTGCCCACGTCCAGCACCTGCCAGGTATCGTTGGCCGCAGACTTTACCTGCTCCCAGACTTCTTCCAGTGCCCTGAGGCAAAGCAAGGTCGTGGGATGGCGGCCGGTGCCGAAGGCCATGCCAGGATAAATGGTGACCACCAGTTCCCCGGCCTCCGGGGCATAATCCTCCCAGGGGGGGCGGATCACCAGGCGGGAGGTGACTTTCTGCGCCTTGAAATGGGACTTCCAGGCCTCGGCCCAATCCTCCTCGGCCACCAGCCGCGTCTCCAGACCCAGGGGGGAGAGGCGGTGGCCGGCCAGGCGCTCCAGGTATTCCTGCAATTGCTGCTGCTGCCAGGCGCCGAACTCCCCGGACCGAAAAAAGGCCCGGATGACCACCCCTTGCGGTGGGGCGCCCTCCTCCTCCAGGATCACCCCGCGACCGCTGAACTCCGTGAGGAACAGGCCGGCCTCCTCCTGCATCCCGGCAGGCACCAGGATCCTAACCTCAATCCAGGTTTCCTTAGCCATATTGAGTCATTATAGAGCCAGGCGGGCCCGATTGCAATAAACCCCTGGAGACAGTGAACTGGTTTGGCTGTAAGTGAAACAGTGGCGCAGGCTTGTGGAGGCGACAATGGCGCCGCCTCTAGCCGGTGAATCAAGTCGCCCCGGCGGCGACTTTCCTTGTCAATGAAGAATATTTCTCGCCGCCGATCCGGGAGGAATCCATCGGGTTGAACAGCTAATCTTGGGTCCCAGTCCCATATGTTCCTTAAAAAATTATTTGGCATCATCATCGGTAGGGGCGGACCCATTTGTCCGCCCTGTTTGAGGGCGCACACGCGGCTGCGCCCCTGCAATATCAATTGATAGCTGCATCTGGGATGCAAAATTAACGACAAGAGAGATACGGCCACCCCCTAACCTTCCCTGGCGGCTCTCCCTATTTATTGTACCGGTAAACATTCAGGCCAATCTTAACGTCTTCGTCACCGGGAGCGGAGATATTTCCCTCGGTGCTGGCGATGATCCTGGTCTTGCCGCTTTTACTCGGGCCGAAATCCTGATCCATCTCAATCTCGATTATCAACTTCTTGCCTTCCATGCGCATGGTCACATTCTTAGCCATTTCCCTGGCCTCCATATCTGGTTTTTGCTATCTTACCCATTATTCAGAAATCTCTCCCGGAGTTTAACCCAGAAAATCATCCAAAGAGCATATTCCTTGGTTTTTCTGACCTCCCGCACTGCTGAAATTCCGGTCACGCCCTCCCCTATTCCCAATTAATCCTTCGATTTCCATCCTCGCCTTACTCCTCCCACCACCTTCCTCCCCCCGCAATATCATCCTCTCCATCGCCCTCGGATGCCTGCCCCGCCTATTTCTCTGGTTTGGTTCACTGGGATTTAACAGGATTGGATATTAGGAATATTTTCTGAGTGGGATAGCGTAGGAGTTATTCTATCGACAAGCTGAAAGATCAGTTGGCGAGATTCCGATACGACCACGATGGATTTTTCAAAATCTAAGCTTATAAAATCACTATTTTATTATACTTTTTTTCCATTTTTTCCCAGAACCCCTCACTCCAATCCATTACCACTACGGCAGACCAATCTTCAGGCAAGGCTCGTATTATTGCATCTACCATTTTTGATCCATATCCCCTGACAGCAGAACACATTTCATAAAACTGGATAACCTTATAGTCTAATTCAAGTATCAATGAAACTCCGACAGCGGTTGGATGGTGAGGTTTAGTGATTGGTATTTTATAACGCCCTATGGTTGTTTCATTGGAAGCTTTTAGAAACTCATCTGATATGGTGACGTAACTAATGATATCTAATTCAGACAAATTTATTGCAATCTTCTCAACCACTGGATGAAGTGACTTTAACTTCTTAATGACTCTGATTTTTGATCTAATTTCTTTTGATTTAGTATTTATCATTTTAATATAATTAACTAGATAATTTCTTTATCTAAATCCTGATTCTATTCCGCATCATCCATACAATTTAAAAAAAGCAACATATCTTTTTATTGAAAAAACTTCTGGTGCTATCAGGCTGGGATTAAATCGTGGTAGGAAACTTTGGCGGGTTCATATTATCTTTGGTGGCCACCTTGTTGGTCATATAAACACCTATAAAAAGGAATTAGGTCCTATCTTTTTTACGATACCATTAGCCTTTGCTCTATTTTAGAAGGGAGGAGTGAAATGCCAAGACAGGCGAAGCTGTTTGATATAAACCTGCATTAATCAGGGGTTTACTTTGGGTTCAGTAGCACAGAGGTCATTCCCTTATTCTTAAAGGGTCGGGGGAACCCGGTCCATTCTGCCATTAGCTTTTTTACCGGGATCCCCCGCAAAATATCAGACTGCGGATCTATTGAGTTTCCTGGTCGACAGGTTTCTTCTCCTTGATGACACGTTTCTTCAGCTTCTTCGAAGGGACGGGCGCCTCCACCTTAGGTTGGATAACCGGTGGGGGAGGGGGAGGCGGAGGGGGGGGCGGGTTCCACACGGGGGGGGGTGCCGCAATCGCGGGCCGCGGCCGCGCTCCCTGACATGCACAACCCGCAATCCAAACCATTGCCATGAGCAAGCACATCAGGAAAATAATTTTTTTACTCATTGAGATAACCTCCTTGTATTTAAAATGGGTGTTAATAA
The DNA here is from genome assembly GCA_050014275.1 of Desulfobaccales bacterium. GTDB lineage: Bacteria > Desulfobacterota > Desulfobaccia > Desulfobaccales > 0-14-0-80-60-11 > JAPLJC01. The sequence continues at coordinate 11,864 of JBEKDQ010000035.1, forward strand.
TTCATATAAAAACTAATAAGAACTTGCAGCTTGTTTGTCAAGAAAGTTTTTGGCACGCTGTCATTTTTCTTTTGGACCATGGCTCTGGAAAAGGCCCAGAAGGTGTGAAGAAACCGCCAATCCCCTTAACTGAGATTATGTGGCAGCCTTGACCAGCGCAGTCGAAAATTGGTTTTTGGGGCTTCCACCCCCGGAAGATATCGACAAGATAATCGAATTTGCCGATCCAGACATACAGGATTAGCTCTGGACGATTCGGGACACCATGGGGAGGGTTAGCGAGATCAACCGCCTCACCTGGGATGATATGAATTTGGAACGCCGGTATGTGGTTCTCTATACCCGGAAAAAACGGGGTGGCCATTTGACCCCGAGGAAGATTGCCCATGACTCAGAGACTATTATATGAAGTCTTATCACGAAGGTTTGCTGAGCGGGACGAGGCCAAGCCCTGGGTTTATTGGTACACCTATCTTGACACGCAGACAGGTGAGAAAAAGGCTGGCCCATTCAAAGATCTCGGAAATCATCAAGAACCTCTGCAACCGGGCAAAAGTCAGGCATTTCCGCTTTCATGGTCCATCAATCATGGACAGCCAGAACGTCTCTATTGGCTCCATTCAGCGCATTCTGGGTCATGAAAACCGCACCACCACCGAGATCTATCTTCACTCAATTAGCGAGACCGAACGTGAGGCTATTTCCATATATGAGAGGGCAATTCAAAAAGTCTCACACAAGTCTCACACGGAAATGGATAAGGGTTTAGGCAACCCCCCCAAACCCTTGTAACTACCTGATATCATTGGTGCCGGAGGCGAGACTCGAACTCGCACAAGGTTGCCCTCGGGGGATTTTGAGTCAAAACCCCCAAGTTTCCTTATCTCCTCAAAATAAGCCAATATGCGATAATTACTGCATTTTCGCTTTGCTATTTTTTTCTGATTTTAGCGGATTTTCCATATTTTGGGAAGCAACCCCCACTCAAATCCACACTCAAATTCTGAGGCAAGACCACTTAATCTATGGCGACAAGGAGGATAGTACCACCCCCTACCCTTTCCTGGCGGTTCTCCCTATTTATTGTACCGGTAAACATTCAGGCCAATCTTAACGTCTTCGTCACCGGGAGCGGAGATATTTCCCTCGGTGCTGGCGATGATCCGGGTCTTGCCACTTTTGCTCGGGCCAAAATCCTGATCCATCTCAACTATTATCAACTTCTTGCCTTCCATGATGCATGGTCACATTCTTAGCCATTTCCCTGGCCTCCGAGTTTGGTTTTCGGTAGCTTACCCATTATTTATGGAAATCTCATCTGGAATTTAACCCAGTAAATCATCCAAAGAGCATATTCCTTGGTAATTCTGGCCATTCCGAACTGCTGAAAATTTCGGCCACCCCTCCCCTATTCCCAATTCCTCACCTTCTTCCCCTGCAATATCCTCTTCTCCATCCCCCTCTGATTCCTGCCCCGCCTTCCTCCGGTTTGCCTTCACGGAAAATTTACCATTCTCAGATAAATATTCTCTGGATCGGACAGGCAAAGATTTATTGTCGCCCATTGAGGCAAAAAATAAATTTCAAGTGCTCACTGGAAGGTCAGAAAGCTCAGTAAACCAGGATTGAGCATTCCGAACGTTCTGACCTTTCTGAGCTTTTGGGTAGGACTTAGAGAGGAACCTCGGCGGTCAATTGATTTCAACTTCCTCCCATTGCCCCACTTCCTTCCTCCCCCGCAATACCACCTTCTCCCCACCCTCTGATTCCTGCCCCGCCTTCCTCCGGTTTGCCTTCACTGAAGATTTACCATTCTCAGATAAATATTCTCTGGATCGGACAGGCAAAGATTTATTGTCG
>JBEKDQ010000036.1:0-13671 GCA_050014275.1 Desulfobaccales bacterium
CCTGGCGGAATTCTGTTACCGCTTCAACCGTCGATTCTGGGAACCGCAAATGTTCAACCGGATGCTTCATGCTTGCTTGAATTCCTCGAGCATTACATTCTCGGAGCTAAGGCAATAAGCGTTTAAAAATATATGACATTAATTTTCAACGAAATTTATATGCTCAATGGGTTTAATAACACTTTCATAATTGCAGCTGCAGATAGGCGTTTATTAAACATGGATGGCTCATATCATGCAACTCGCAAGAAACTTTTCCCGATCCCTTACTTGAATGGTGCGATTTCATACTTTGGGTTAGCAGTGTTTAGTCGCCCCAATAGACCTAATCTATATATCTCTGACTGGTTGAAGGATTTTATACGGAATAACGCTCATTGCAATGAATTAATGTCGTTTTCGACTAGTTTGAGGGATGAGTTAAGCAATCTCGTGCCAGACAGTATTCTTGGTAAAGTTCCCTCCGGTTTCCATATTTGTGGCTATGATAGCAACGGTAACCCCGATTTCTGGTATTTTTCCAATATTGGCGAGATGCGAGAATTTCGATACTCAGATTTAAGAACCACATATGATGTGCCATCTTCCCATTTCTTAGGTAGAGACGCGATACGCGAGGGTTGGAATGGTTCTGATAAGGCCTCTGTATCAAATCACGCGAGGGTTTATCGTAATGGCGACATTAGGGCCCATGTCATTGCATGGGAAGCTTTGGATGGCATTTTCGCCAAGTTGGATCAATTCCCTGATTTCAAAAAACCGACTACACTGCAGCAATATGGAGAATATGTGAAGTTCAAGTTTGAAATCATTGCATATTTTTACAAAAAATGGGCCAACGTGCAGATAATTGCACGGCCAATTGATGTCTGCGTGCTGACAAACGATGGATATAGATGCCAATAGGCGCTGAACTTTGATAGTCAGCCGCATCGTTAAATGCAAGTTTTGCTTTATCCCTTAAACAACTCAGGTGGCTCCCAGGGGGGCCAGGAAAAGCCTACCCCCCCCTGGGTCACCTTCACTCAGCAATCCATGGTAATCCCGCCACGAAGATTTCATTCGCCCGGCCAATCTTCGGCACAAAAAAAGAAAAACGGCCCGGAGGCCGCCTCGGGGGAAAGGCAAAATGTTCGAGGACCTATTCTAACTCCCCCTTAATATTCTGGATATGCGGATTAAGGGCCTTTTCAAGCCTCATCATGGCCTCCGGCAACATCGTCCACCAACACCACCTCCTGGTCATCGATGGAGCCGGGCAGCTCCATTTTGCCCACCAGTGGTTTATGGCTTAATTGGGTCCAGTCGTCCCGGTAGCGGGCGATGTCCAGGTCCCCCCCCGTACGGGCTTCCCGGTGCGCTGGCTGATGCCGGCCGCCAGGTGCTGCGCCAGATACGCCCCGCCGGTGCGGATCCCCCACCAGGAGCAGGAAGTCCGTATTCCGGTGTTGCCCCATGATCTCGTCGGTGAGTCCCTCCAAGGTTTGTTTCAACTCGGCTGCGGTCATGCCGGAGGGGGCCAGCACGCCGGGTCCCAGAGCATGGTGGTGAGCCTCTGGGAGGTGGCCTCCGACGCGGCGGTGGAGTACATGACCCTGTTTTACGGCCACCCTAAGGACGGTAAATCCCGCCTGGAGGCCCTGCAACTGGCCTGCCTCGCCATCAAGGCCAAATACCACTACCCCGTTTACTGGGCGGTCTTCATCCTCCACGGCGAAGGATAAAAAAGTCAGGTTAGCCTGAGGGGCGGCTGTAAACGGCTACGCTCCACGAATGAGACGATCACTGGGACTCTTCTTCTTCAGGGGCAGGGCTCGACACCGCCTGGGAATCCTTTCTTCTTTTCCAGAGCCAGCCGGCCACGGGAATGATGATCGCGGCCCATAGCCACTGCCCGAATTTTCCGATAAATTCAGTGCCTTTCTGGACCAAGGTGACATTCACTTCAATATTTTTATCAAAAGTGCGGATCGTTCTCTGGGTGGGATGCCCGGCAACGTTGAATTCGGCGGCCAAAGTCAAATGGAGACGTTGGCGGCCGGCCATCAGGGGTTTGACCTCCCAGGCCCATCTGGTCTCTTCCCTGGAGGAAATCGCCTGGGTTTCCGCGGTAACCGCATGAATTTGAAAATGAACCCCCGTTAGCCGAGCCTCCATTTGGTCGGAAACCTTTACGCTCTCCCCCTGTTTTTCACCCTCGGCTTCGATCATCTGCTTCAATTCCGCCACCGGCTTGCTCAAGCTGAGGATAAGTTGAATCGAAGCCGTATCATTGATATTAATGATAGCAGGGGCATTAAAAGCAACATTCCCCATCGGCAATTTATCCAGAATACGGTCAATTACCTTGAATTGGTCGTACCGGGCAGGCCCCCCCCGGGTAATAATCTCGGGAGGCTCCGGGGGCGGCGCCGGTTGTCCGGTAGCTGATGGCGTTGATTTTTCAATGGGTTTCACTGCCTGTGGTTCAGAACTTGACCCACAACCCAGATACAAAGCAGGTCCAGCAAGAAGCAGCAACAGGGAAACCCCCGTTATCCAGGATCGGATTGCAACCTTGGACACCTTTCCAGCTTTCTTATCCACGGCGGCCTCCTTTACCGAAACCGGCGAAATCATCTGTGTCCACCGGGTTCAGCCCTTTAGCCCGGCAATTATTGTCCATCTCCAAAAACCACCAGGGGAGCCCAGTAGAAAGGATGGCGGTATTCATCCCCTTTCTGACCATGCAGCATGGCCAGCTTGATCTCTCGCAGGGCCTCGGCCCGGCCCGGCTTCCGGCTGAGATAGCGATACATGCCCACGTCCAACTCTTTGGCGGATTCCGACTCTATCGACCACAGGGTGACCGAGACCGCCGGGGTGCCGGAGTACATGAAGGCCCGGGTCAGGCCCATCAGACCTTCGCCCTTGATTTCATTGCCTCGCCCGGTGTTGCAGGCGGACAGGGACACCAGCTCGGCATTGAGCTGCAGGCAAAAGACATCCCCCATGGTCAGATACCCGTCTTTCTCGGGATGAGACAGGACCAGGGCCGGTTGCACTATGCGGTCCACTTCACCCGGCAGGATGCCGTGGCAGGCGAAGACTAAATAGCGATAATCCCGCAACTTGGCGGCTTGATTTAGATTAAGAACCGTGGTCCGGGAAGCCGCTTCTTTGATTTGCAGAGGGTTGCTCTGCTCCGGAGCCTTGAGCAGTTCCTTAATGGCCCGGGCTTCATCTTCGGTCTCCGGAAGTTCTGGAAAGCCGCCCCCCATGATTTCCCGGTAGGCCTGGGTTTGCAGACCCCGGGCCGACCCATCCCCTCCCTTGGCGCCCGGGTCATTTCCATAGAGCGGGTTGGCAAAGGCCAGGAGGGGGTAGGGAGATTGGCCCTGCTTCCGGGCCTGAGCTTCCCGCAGGGTTTTAAGGAGTGAGGCCGAAGACAGGTAGGCGACGGCATAATCCTCTACCAGATAGCGGAGTGGCTGACCGGAGGCCTGGGTTTCCAGGGCCTCGAAAGGCAGGGAATATAGTGGGCCCGTGGGGACGATATACAGGAGGTGGCCGGGGGACAGGGCCGGCCGGACAGGGTCGGGAATGAGCAGGCTGTACATCTCTCCCCGGAGTTTATCCCGCTCTTCCGGCCCGGCCCCCTCGGGCGTCCCCTCCCCCTCATCTTTGATCTTCAAGACCAGACGCCGGAAGGCGGCGATCTTACGGGCCAGGTCGCTCTCCCCGATGGGCAGCGTCTGCAGCCGGAAGACCTCTTTCCCGATAACCCACAGGCAGGTCTTATCCTGCATGACACCATAGACCAGCAGGACTTCGCCGGGTTTAAGCACCTTGGTCTGTAGTTCCTCCAGGTTCGCCGGCCGGGGGTATTTCAAGGCATAGTAGTCGGGGTATTTGCTCTGGATCTCGGCCTTTAAAGTCTGAAATTCGACTCCGGCCTCCTCCAGTTCGGTTTCCAGGGTTTGCAAGCGCTGCTGGTCCGGCGGAGATTGAGACCGCGCCTCGGTCAGGTCGCCTTGCAGCTTATCCAGGCGGTTTTCCAGGGCGGTTTCCCGGCTTTTGACCTGCTCCGGCAGGCCGGCGAAGTTGCGGGCGCCGCTTTGCCCCATCTCTTCCAGAAAAAGGCGGCCTTGTTTGCGCTCAAAGATCTCCAATCCATTGCGGTCATAGCCTTTAGCCGGGTCTTTTTCGTGCAGGAACCGCAACAGTTCGATTAATTCGTCATAGACAAAAAGCTTGTTCTTCATGTAAGCAGACTTGCTTTGCTTATTCTCCAACCCGGCCCGCAGGCCTTCTATGGTGTCCAGGGCCTGCCGGTAATGATCGATAGCTTCGTCATAGTTTGCTAGTTTGGCTTCAACTTCTCCCAGAGCGCGCTGCGCCCTCCAGATGATTTCCGGATAGCCCACTTCCTGGCAGATCTTCAAGCTCTCCTGCAAGGCATTTATGGCCTGATCATACCGCCCCAAGTCATCATAGAGCAAACCCAGGCCGATCAGATCTTCCCCCTCATCAATGCGGTCTTTGATCTCGCGGTGGATGGCCAAGGCCTGCTGGTAATATTCCATGGCCTGGTCATACTGGCCTAAGCCATGGTAGCCCTTGCCCAGGTTGGCCAGATCAGACGCCACCCCGCGGCGGGCCTTGATCTGGCGATGGAGGGTCAGGGCCTGCTGGTTATAATCTATAGCCTGTTCATAACGATCTAAGTCATGGTAAACCTCGCCCAGGTTGCACAGCTCATTGGCTTCCCACCGGCGGTCCCTGGTCTTCCGATGGATGGCCAGGGCCTGCTGGTGATATTCCAGGGCCTGGTCGTACAGACCTAAGCGAAAATATTCAACCCCCAGATTCCCCAGGACAAACCCCTCGCCCCGGCGGTTTTTGATCTCCCGGTGGATATCCAAGGCTTTTTGGTTAGCCTCCAAAGCCCGGTCATACTGCCCCGTTTCCCAATAGACCAGACCCAGGTTGCCCAGGGCAGACCCCTCGCCGAGACGGTTTTTGATTTCTAAGAAGATGCCCAGGGCCTGCTGGTGCTGCTCCAAAGCCAGGTCAAACTGGCCTAAGTGAATATAGACCCAGCCCAGATTATTCAGATCATTACCTTCACCCAAGCGATCCTTGATTTCCCGATGGATGGCCAGGGCTTGTTGGTAATAGTCCAGACTTCGGTCATATTGACCTGAGGCATCATAAACCTGGCCCAGGTTGCCTAACAAATCCGCCGCCGCCTTTTGGTTCTTTGATTTTTTGGCCAGATTCAGTCCTTGTTGCCATTTGATAAGCGCCTGGCGATAATTGGCAGTTTTGTAGGCCCGCATGCCTTCCTTCGCCAGCCGATTGATATCGGCATTCTCAGCCCAACCCACCCGACAAAAACCAAATGCGAAGACCACCCCCAGTACTGCTCCCAAAGTCATTTTTAGGTCCATGGAGCTTCCTTTTGTACCAGCGGTTCGATGTATTTTTCGATTAAGCGCTTCTTGGCATGGCACCATTCGCTTTTATGGTAAAAAGATCCCGTCGCGGACCAGCCATCCAAGGGGCAGCCTCCGTGGCAAATATCCCAAAAGCGGCATCCCTGGCACTCCGTTTCCGGAAGAACGGCATTGCGTCGAAGCAGCATTTCTCTCTGGGGATCAGAAAAAATCTGGGAGAACGACTTTTCCTGGATGGCGCCGTAATACAGCAGTCCCCAATTGGCCGCACGGCCGCAATGAAATAGACTGCCATCCGGCAGCACCCCGAGGTGGCTGTAGGCACAGGCCCCCGAGTCCAAGCACACCAATGACGGGCGATCCTCACAGAGATTCTGTAGCAGAGAAGAAAAGGGCTCGATGGGACCGAAGGCATCGCGATTGCGCAGCCAGGCTGGGAATATCGCCCCCAGAAACTCCGCATACTCGGTGGGCGAAACCTTGATATGATCCAGTCCGCACCCATTCACCAGGACCGGGTTGAATTTGAGTTCTTTCTGGGGTGACAGATTGGTAAGGAAATTGAATATCTCCAGTGGCTTGCCCAGAGAATGTTTAGTCACGACATAGATCACCCCCCAATTAAATCCCTCTTCCTCCAGGAGGCAGATCGCTTCCATGAACCTTTTTTTATACGTCAGCGAGTCCCGGTTTTTGCCCAGGCCGCGGATGTTGTCGATGGGATCGTAGCTGGTGCCGATGCTGACGACCCCCAGTTTTCTCATCGGATCAAGAAATTCCCTGGACAGCAGGGTGAGGTTGCTCTGGATTGAGTGCCGGATGCGGGTGACGGTCCCGGAGCAATGCTTTTCCTGGTAGCGGAGAGCCCGTTCGAAATAGTGGGGGCCGAGCAGAAGAGGTTCTCCGCCGTGCCAGATGATTCTCATTCTCTCCTGCGGCCGTTCGAGCAGGAACTCGTTGACTCGCTGGAAAAAGGTCTCAAGCGTCTCAAAGGTCATCCTTTTCGGGCCAGGGGTCTTCCTATAAACTACATCGCAGTAAATACACCTCGAGTTACACGCCTCCGTAGGTTTGAAGATCACAGTTGCCATATGCGCTGCTCCTGGAGGGCAACCTTCAACGCGGTATGCTGGCGCACCAGGTCGATCATTTCCGTGAAAAATCCGGAACAGCCGGCATTTTCGGAGAGGCTAGGGGAAAACTTCCCGAGACAAATCTTCCAGCCGGCACAGAAGGCGCAGGGATGGTTGTCAGTGAAGTAATGTCTCCATGACCGCAACCGCTCCCGGATCGGTGGAAATTCATCAGGCGCGCCAATTTCACCAAGGCTTTGGGCAACGAAGCGCTTCTCGGCCAGTTCCGCCTGAGAAAGGGCGACGCGCCCATCTTCATCTAGATGGAGAAAATGTCCCGGATCATCGAAGAAGACTCGGCCCCAGTCGAGGCGCTTCGAAGCAGGATAGTTGGAAACAATGAATGCAAAAGGTTCGATGGGGGCGTGCGGCGAGCGTTCAAGCACCGCGTAGGTCGCCAAGTCTGCCAGGGATTCCCAATCAGTCCGGCCATTGCCGAACACCGCACAGCAGTGTATGCCCACCGAAGAGAGGATTCTCAAACTTGTAAGGTTATCCGGATTGTCACAAGGAAGGTAGACGCGCAGGTTAAGTTCACGAACCCTGTGGAGATGCGCTGCCAGGTCGCGGAAACGCCCGGCCGCAGGGACCATGACCGCCAGAGGGATGCCTCGGTGGTGATCCTCGAATTGAATCTCCGCAAGGGGACGGTCCGATTCCACGATGACGCAAAACAGAGTGTTGCCGGACTTCCGAAGGTGTGCCACGCCCTCGGCAATGTGGTCGCAACTGTTCATCCTCAGGGCCACCGCGTGCCCCTTGAATTTCTGCAGCAGGCTCTCACTATTTGGACATACGATATTTGGAGATCTCATCCTCGATCCCCGCAGGTCTTATGGGTGCCTCGCCCAGGAAGCGGCAGACGATCTGGCACATGCCCCCTCCGGCGCACACTCCGCCCTCCCGGCAATGGCAGCCATCGCATTCCTCGTAGATGCCGGGAATCTCCGTCCTGATTTCGTCGCGCAACTGGGAAAAATGCTTGTTGATCTCCTCCAAGGAATTGAACTCGAACAGCGACTTTCTCTTATAATTGGAGAGAGGAAAGCAATGATAGGCGGTCATGTCCGGTGCAATATCCAGGGCCGGCCCGCACCCGAAAGGCGAATGGGACCCGGATCGGTATAGCCAGCCCAGTTCCTGATCGCTGAACTTGCAGAGGGGGAATCCACAATCGAGGCGCAGGCTGATGCGATAGGTCTCGAAAAGCTGACGGAAAGAATAGAGCCGCGTCACGACCGACCTCAGGTCCTGGGTCGGGATGAAGCTGCCCTGGCTGCCGGGAACGGGATGGGCGATTCCTAGACGCAAACGACGCTTCATGCTGAAACGGTTTATATGGTCGAACAGGAAATCCAGAGTGAAATCTAGCCGGTAGATATTGAAACCCGCCCGCGTCCATGGTCCCATGACCGCAAGGAAACTGTTAAGTCTTTGCATTTCCTGGGGTACAGCCGGGGTCAGCACCGGGTCATTGAGATTGCACACCAGGTCGAGTTTCTCGAGGGGCATCTCGGTAAGATGGCGCCTGAACTCCTTGAGGCGGGATGGACTCAGGATGCCGTTGGTGAAAACCGTCACCTTGAAGCCGCGATCGATCAGGTAGAGGATAAAGTCACCGCACTGCGGGTGAAGGGTCGGCTCGCCTCCCAGGAGAGATACTTTCCGTTGGCCGGACGCCCAAAGAAAGTCTGCAATGTAGATGAGGTTCTCCCAAGACAGCCGCTGGCCGCCGCTCGGCCCCGAAATCTCGTTCCTGGCGAAGCAATAAGGGCAGGAACGGTTGCAGCTTGAGGTCAGCAGGATATTCGCCATGGTCGTTGTTGCGGCGGGCGCGGGTTAGGCTTGGCGTGACGCCCGGCCAAGCGGCCGTCACGGAGGAGGAGCCAAATCTTAATTGGCGCCAAGAGAAGTGTAGTATTTCAGATATCGGATGTCGCCCACAATCTAACGGGTGGAATTGCCGTAGTTATCGTCCCACTTAACTGGATTGGGGCAGGGGGGGGCCTGAACCTGGCCCAGAATCCCGACGACGGCTACGATACCCACACCGGCGAGACCGGCGGCGATCCGCTTCATGGCCGCCCGTCTGCTCAGAACCTCATCCTTGGAGACTTCTTGTGGCGCGCGGTTCTTTTTAGGCATGATTATTGGCCTCCTTGTGGCTACAAGGCGTTACCAACGCCCGATCCCTTGGTATTTCACGGCGAATTTAATTCCCAAAATCCAATTACTGGAAGGCGCCATCTCAATAGCAGGAAGGGTAGCATTGCTTTCTTAAAAAATCAATAATTTTATACGATTATTGCTTATGCTCCCCCAATTAGCTATAATTTACTAAAATAATTAGCTAAATGGGACAAAAATTAGCAACCGGAAGGCCTGGGTCTCCTGGAATTTCAAAAGAGGTTTAGGACTGAAAAAGCTTGTCAGGAACATTTGTTTGCCTTGCGTTGGCCTCAGGTTATCGTGCCCTCGCGGTCAGCACGACCAAGCTTGCTTTCACCGGACGCGTCATTTATCCTGGATTATGCCGCAAGAATTGCCTGAAATAAGCATAACTATATGATATGGTGAAGGCCGGAAATAGGATGTTCGTCCGGATTTTAACCGGGCTATCACCCGGTGTCGTTCCCTCGCAGGGGAGAACGGATTTAGTGAGCATGGATATAATATGTTGATATCCTTGAAATTACAATGGTCTAGAGTTTAACGGCGAGATAGGGTAATCTTCCCCTTGCAATTTTGTTACCGGACGCTACTGCTTCAGACACCGGTTTTCTCCTGCTGGGAAAGATTGATGACCGCTCCAGAATCATCGCTCCCATGGAGGAATGCCTGGAGGGCCTGAGATCATCAACCCATATCAAACATTCGCTAATCCAGATGGTGCAGCAAAGATCCATGGGCCCGCTTTTTCCAGGGGTACCCGATGGATCAAGGAAAATATTATTTAGAAAAAAAGAAATATAGCACAATTATTATATTAGCGAAGTACCGAGGATGGATATGCGGCGGAAAATTATTTCGAAATAGCTTGGTCGGAACTTTACCTCAAGGAATTGTAGGGGGATTATCTAGAGGCATAGGAGAGGGGACCATTAAAAGATTTTTTGGATAAGATCTCCCAAAGCCTGGGGGGCCCTTCCATGATTAACAAGTGATATTGAACTTATCAGGCTTTATTAACCATAGTCCTCCCGGGGTGAAAGCATGACCTTAGAAGAAGCCCGCAAATTGTTGGAGCTGGGTCAAAGAGCCAGTCATCATGAGGTCCGGGCCGCCTATCGCCGGGCGGCGCGGCGATGGCATCCAGACCGGGCCGCGGCTGCTCAGGAAGAGGAATATCGCCGCCGCATGCAGCAGATTAACACTGCCTATCAGCTGATACTCCAATATATTGAAGGCTATCGCATTGAGCTGGTGGAAAGGTCTGACCAAGATGACCTCATGAAGTGGTGGCACAACCGCTTCGCCACGGGGGTCTGGAGCCCGCCGCCCCCCGCCGATCCGGGGGGGGATCAGGAGTGATGCCGGGCATCGGTTTTCTGATTTTGCTGTTCCTGTACAACCTCTTTTGTCCGGCAGTAGGCCTGGCTGAACCGGAGGCAGGAAAGCGCCTGGAGGAGTTGCACTATCGCCTGAATTTGGGGGTCCTCCATGATGTGGCGCGGGTGCACCTGCGCCTTACGGAGGTAGGGCCGGGGCGCTACCGGGCTGAATTCGCCGGCGCCGCCCAAGGGGCCTGGAGCCTCCTGAACCGCTGGTTGCCGGAGAGCTACGAAACCGAGATGGCCCTGGATGAAGGAAGGCTCAAACCCCTGGTCTACCGGGAAGAGTTCCAGGACGGGGGACATCACGTCTGCAAGGAATACCGATTCGATTATTCCCAGAGGCTTCTTACCGTCTGGCGGAGCCAGGATCACCGGGAACTGATAAAGAAGTTACAAGTGCCGCTGCAGAAGCCGGTTTACGATCCCTTGACCCTCTTTTACAACCTGCGCCGGGGGGCCTTTGGTCCGTTAACCCCGGGCAAAACCCTGAAACTGCCCCTGGTCCCTGCCCCAGAGCCCCGGGAGCTGGTCTTGCGCATCGGGCCTGAAACCCCTCAGGGACAGAAGATCATGCTGGAAGTGGCGGGCTCGGGGAGCGACGCGGCGGCCGGCACTTATTATCTCGTCTGCGCCCCCCAAGGGCTGCCCCGGCAAGTCTGGACCCGGGTCCTCGCCTTCTGCAAGCTGTCCGGGCAATTGGTGTCCCGGGAGAGTGCTCCAGGGAACGGCGGCCAATTAATCCCAGACTAACCCAGTAGTGTCCGGCAAGGTTTTTGCTGTGAGGGAGGCAGTAGGGACCTGTTGAACTTAGGTATTGCCCACTAGCTAATCAATTCATGGAATTTACAAGCTATTTTCCGCTTCCCCTTGGGGAGAGAGGATAGGGTAGGGGGTATGCGGCGGCCGATGAAGCCACACCCCTCACCCTGGTCGTCCCCTCGCAGGGGAGAACGGATTTAGTGAGCATGGATATAATATGTTTATATCGTTGAGTTTAACTGCGAGATAGGGTAATTTCCCCCTTGCAATTTTGTTGCCGGACACTACTGAGACTAACCCGCAATCTAGAAGAGACTGAGTGAAGGAATTAGATTTTATGTTTGCAGCTACGATGCGAATGGGAGCCGGCGCTGAGCCGCGTCGGCGTCACAGGTTTTGGGGGCTGCTCCTCCTGGCCCTGGTCGCGGCCCTGGCCCTGCAGGCCTGGCCCGGGACGCCGGCTCCGGCTGCAGTGGCCCAGGGGCAATTGCTGGAGGATTTGAATTTCCGGGTGGAATATCTCTTGTGGAAGGAAGTGGCTCGGGCCCGGCTGACTTTGACCAGCCTGGGACCAGGCCGCTACCGGGTGGAACTCTCAGGGGAACCCATGGGATTGATGAAGACCTTGGCCGGTCCGCGCCGCGATAGTTATCAGACGGAGATGATCTGGCGGGATGGGAAGTTTGTGCCCCTGGTTTACCGGGAGGAGTCTCGGAAAAAGAATAAACGCTACCTGAAGGAATACCGCTTCGACTACGAGAAAGGCCAGTTGGAATTGTGGCAGTTGAAGGAGGGCAGAGGCGTCATGGTGCGCAAATGGCACACTACTCTTAAGGGCCCCATCCAGGATCCGCTAAGCGCCTTCTACAACTACCGCCTGGGCCTCCTGGGACCGATCAAGGAAGGTGAGATTCTTAGATTGGAGGGGATACCTTATCCCAAGCCGGAAGAGATCGAGGTGCGCATCGGTCCGGAAACCGAATGGGGGCGGAAAGTGATGATCTCCATCAACAACGAGGTGTTTGCAAACGAGCGGGGTACCGTGTTCGCCTACCTGGACAGCCACCGGGTGCCCAGGAAGGCCTGGACCAATGCCTTTAATATGGGCACCATCAGCGGCGAGCTTCTTCCCGGAGGGAAACCTCTGAATGGCGCCCTGCCGGAGATGGCCAGGACTGCTTCGCCGGTAGCCGGCCGGGATGATTAATCTTTTGATTCGCCCATTGTTATTCGGGAAAACTTGGTTTTTCACGATGGTGACCTATAAACTATAAACGATAAATTTTTTGACCACGGACGCGGCTGGGCCAGCAAAGGCGGCGGGCGCAGCCCGCCCTAGAAGCTGGCAGGGAGGGGGATTTATAGGGCGGTGGCCGCCGATTATCGTGGGCGAGCCAAACTATAAATGCTTTTTGAAATTTAGGAATATAAAATGCCTGGATTTCCGTCCCTCCCCTTGATTTCCCCAAAATGATGATTATTTAATGATTGTGGCCTGAGGATCGGAAAGTCTGCCGCCGGCCCCCCGAAGCTATGATTAGAAGGGGCGCGATGCGGGGGTTGCAGTCCCGCCAGGCCATTAAAGAAGGCCATGCCCTGCGGGGCATGGCCTTTTATTCTCTGCTAAGGTACTGTCCAGGGTGAGAGTAAATTTCTTTGGGGGCTGGCTTGCTCTGTCTGGTCGACCTGGTCGACCCGATCACAGGCTGGAAGCCTGTGCCTCTGTCGCCCCTAAGATGGCTGAGGAAATTTCTTTGGGAAAGGGCAGGCTTGACAAAATCTTCTCGCCTGGATAATAATCCAGAGAAAGTGAAAAAATGTGGGATGATGGCAAAGGGTGGTTATCTTATCTGCGAGAATACCGTGTCGCTATTAGTAGCCGTCGTAGTGGGGGGCGTTGCCGCCTGCCTGTCTGGCTCGGCTCCGCTGGGGCTAAAGAGGGTTTCTCATAATTAACCCAGATCCTCCCGGTTTCCGAGACTCCCAGGCAGGGCCGCAGGCGGCCCTGTTTGTTTTTGATGCCAGGCGATTCGCTGAGTCGCTCTGGCAGCGGAATTCCGGGGGACTTTTTCCGAGAAGCCAGACTGCCGGCAATTGACAAATATCTCACATTATTTTAGCATCTTGGGTACCTTGGAGAAAAAAACCCCAGAGGCAAGGGAAACCATGGAGAGACAAGACCTGGAGTTGATAGAGCGACTGAGGGAACAGGACCCGGAATTAAAGAAAATCTGGGACAAGCACCATGAGTATGAGCGGCTTTTGGACGAGTTCAATCGGCGGCCGTACCTCACCGCCGCGGAAACCCTGGAGCGGAAACGGCTGCAGAAGCTGAAGCTGGCCGGCCGCGATAGGATGGAGCAAATTCTGGCCAAATACCGTGGCAAGGAACGGATGTCATGAAATTGACCGGGGCCCAGATTTTACTTAAGTGTTTGGAGCGGGAGGAAGTCAAACACATCTTCGGTTATCCCGGTGGCGTGGTTTTGGATATCTACGATGAATTGACCCGCACGCCGCAGATAAGGCATATTCTGGTGCGCCACGAACAGGCGGCGGTGCACGCCGCCGACGGTTACGCCCGGGCCAGCAGCAAAGTGGGGGTGGCCCTGGTGACCTCCGGCCCCGGGGCCACCAACACAGTGACCGGCATCGCTTCAGCCTACTTGGACTCCATACCCATCGTGGTCTTCACCGGCCAGGTGCCCACCGCCCTCATCGGCAACGACGCCTTCCAGGAAGTGGACATCGTCGGGATCACCCGGCCCTGCACCAAGCACAACTACC
>JBEKDQ010000037.1:0-13616 GCA_050014275.1 Desulfobaccales bacterium
GGGATGGCCCGCAGCAAGTGGTACATCAGATAAATATCCACCATGGAGGTTTCGTCCACCACCACCACCTCGGCCTTGAGGGGTTGGGCGGGATTCCGCCGGAAGCCGCCGGTCTGGGGGGAGAACTCCAGGGCCCGGTGAATGGTGGAGGCTGCCTCCCCGGTGGTTTCGTTCAGGCGCTTGGCGGCCCGGCCCGTGGGGGCCATGAGCAGCACCCGGGCTCCCAGGCCCTGGTACAGAGCCAGGATGCAACTGATGATGGTGGTCTTGCCGGTGCCGGGGCCGCCGGTGATCACCAAGACCTTCTCTTTGAGGGCCGCGGTCACGGCCTGGGCCTGCTCCCCGGAGAGAGTCAGATGGAGGCGGGCCTGCACTCGGGCCAGGAGCTCGTCCAGTTGCAAGGGTGGGGCAGAGCCGGGGGAGGCGGCCAGGCGTCCCAAGGTCTGGGCCACCCCGGTCTCGGCCACCCAGGCGGCCCGCTTATAGACCCCGCGGCCCTCCGGCATCTCCGGCAGGGTCAGCCGCCCTTCCCGGGCCTGAGATTCCAGGGTCTGGAGCAATGGCTTCCGGGGCACCTGGAGCAATTCCTGGGTGCGGCGCAACAGTTCTTCTTCAGGAACATAGACATGGCCGTCGCCAGCCAGGGTGTCCAGGAGGTGAAGCAGACCCGCGGCCAGGCGGGCCGGGGCCAAGGGGTCCAGATTGAGGCGACCGGCCAGGCGGTCGGCAGTGAAAAAACCCAGCCCCTGGATATCCAGGGCCAGTTGGTAGGGATTGGTGGTAGCCACCTCCAGGGCCTGGGCCCCGAAACGTTGGTAGATTTTGCCCGCTTGGGCCATGCCCAGCCCCAATCCCTGCAGGGCCACCACCGTATCCCGCATCTCTCGGCGACTCTGCCAGTTCAGGCGGATCTGTTCGATCCGCTTGGGCCCGATGCCAGACACCTCCAGGAGGCGCTCCGGCTGCTGGTCGATGATGCTCAAGGTCTCGGCCCCGAATTGGGCCACCAGGCGTTGGGCCAGCTCCGGGCCGATTCCCTTGATGAGCCCCGAGGCCAAATACTTGGTAATGCCCGCCATGGTGGTGGGCAGCACCGCATACCACCAGACCACCTTAAACTGCTCGCCCCACTTAGGGTGCACCTCGTACTTGCCCTTGAGGTGCAACTGCTCCCCCTCCTGGACCCCGGCCAAGGGCCCCACTATGGTGACGGGCTGGCGGACCCCCTGCACCTTAAGACGCACCACGGCATAGTGGCTTTCAGGGTCGGCGAAACTGAGGCGCTCCACCGCACCCTCCAGGGTTTCCAAAGGCTGTTGTGAAAATTCGGCAGGTATGGGCGGATTGAAATTAACCACAGTAAATAATGTTAAGGGAAAAAAAATTGGAAGTCTATGGATTAATAAACTTAAATGTGCGTTGGGGGAGGGGGTGGCGGGGGAGAGGAAAGAGCTAGTGGCACAGGCGTTTTAGCCTGTGATGTGGGAACCCTGCCCCGCCCCTCAAAATCTTTATTCTGGCGCCGGTTCCGCCAGGATTTTTTGGCTGATGCCCCGGCCCAGGGCGACGCGGCCGCCGTTGATGCCGATAATGATGAGACCCCGGTTGTTTTGTAGGACCTCCACTTCCTGCCCCAGGTTGAGGCCCACGGCCAACAGGCGGGCCCGGAGCATACGGCCCCCCCGGTGGCCGGTGATGCGCAGCCGCTGGCCGGCGATGGCCGTGGCCAACGAAAGTTGCGGCGATTCTGCTTCTTCACTTGCGATTTTCACGGAACGTTTAAACACCCTGGCTTCCCCGATCTTTCTGTCGGCAGGCGGAGCAGTAACCTTTCACCTGCAACTGATGGCCTTTGATCTGGTAGTGGTATTTCTGGCTCAGCCGCTCCTCCAGGAGCTGCAACCCCGGCTCTTCGAACTCCTGAACCTCTCCGCAACCCAGGCAGCGAAGATGGCAGTGGTGGGCATGGCCGTAGATATGCTCGTAATGCCAGTGACCGTCACTGAAATCCACTTCCCGGATGAGACCGCATTCGATGAACAGGGGTAGGGCCCGGTAAATGGAGGCCTTGGAGACCTTGACCCCCTTGCCTTTGAGCATCAGATAGAGCTCGTCCACGTCAAAGTGGCAGTGCACCGCGAAGATTTCCCGGAGAATCTCCTCCCGTTCCGGGGTCCGGCGCAGCCCCCGCCGGCGGATATAATCCTGGAATATCTGGAGTTCCGAGGTCATCATCGAGGAACACCTGATGTAATTGAGACTTAATCACGATAGTAACCCAAGGGGAGAATAAAGTCAAGGAAAGTTAGGAAAAAGGCTCACCCCGAAACCGTCGATCAGAGAAAATCGGCAAAACCGGCCGAGGGCGAAACCAACCAAGGCGCCGGGGGCGCCCTGGATCCCTTCTCCCTGCCGGTTTTTCTCGTTTTCTCGGCTTTTTTTGCTAGACGTGGTGCCGGGTTACCAAGAAGATAGCCCAGCCGATGATCAAGGCGGCGGCCACGTGCAGAATCAGGCGGGGTTCCTTGGGAAATAGACGCTGGCAGAGGCGGCGGATCAATTTTTCCTGCAATGCCGGGGAAAGATGGTGAGTGACCCTTCCCGGGAGGGCGTCCAAGGGCTCCAAGGGTTTGCGGGCAATATAGGAGGCCTCGCCCATCAAAACCACCGGGGACTCTTGATAAAGCCGCAAGCAGTTATCCACCACCACTGGGTCATAGAGTATGCCCCGTTTCTTGGCAATCTCCTCCATGGCCTTACCAAGGCCCAGGGCCGGGCGGTAGGGCCGGTGGGAGCACATAGCCTCCAGCACATCCGCCACCCCCAGTATCCTGGCTTCCAGCATGATCTCCGGGCCATCCAGCCCCTGGGGATAGCCGGAACCGTCCATGCGTTCGTGATGCTGGATAATGGTCTGGGTGATCCCCATAGGAAAATTCAGCGGTTTCAGGATATTGTAGCCCATCTGCGGATGGGTCTTGATAATGGCGAATTCCAGGTCTGTCAACTTTCCGGACTTGGAGAGAATCTCCATGGGCACTGCGATCTTCCCCAGGTCATGGAGGCTACCGGCAACGTGCAGCGTTTCGAGGCTCGCCGGGGAGAGCCCCATGGCTTCGGCAATGGCCATGGCGATATGCGTCGTCCGCTGCTGATGCTCAACCGTATACAGGTCCCGGGCTCCGATGGTTGATTCCATAACCTCGATGATAGCCTGCATGAGCCACTCCTTCCCGCAACGACGCTTCAGCCGCTGGCCGATCGCCCCGATTTTCAGCTATTTTAATAGGTTTTGAAAAAGGATAGGATTAAAGCCAATATCTGGCAATAGGGGTTTCCCTGATTTTGACAGTAAAAACCCTGATTTCCAGTTTGGGGCGGCCCTCCGTGGCCGCCGCCAGGGTAGCCCCTAGGGGGCTACCCTGGCCTCCTGGACGTAACATTTTTTAGATAACGATTGTGCCATAAGCTTCGTTTAAGATACAAGGGTGGGCACTGCCAGGCAGCGCATCGATGGGTCGGCCGGTGCCGATTGCGGGGGCCACTTTCAGTTAGGGCCTGATAACCTAAATTTTGTGATGAATGGTAGCGGGCGAAGCGCACTCTTTTAAATATCCACTGAGGGTGAGGCGCCAACCCTGTTGATTTCAGCAGGGTCTGAGGTGGAGGAGACAGACATGGGTTGGGCGCCATTTTTGTGGCGGGTGCTTCCCTTGGGGTAGGAATTGCGGTATTTCTCAGGCGAGGCTCAGCGCTGTTTCATCTCATCCGCCAAGGAGCTAATGAGCCATGGGACCGGATAAGACTCCCACAGGCCTCCAGTTCCCGTTAGCGCCTGGGCGCCAACGGGAATTGGAGGAACTGGCCCGCCTTCTGGGCCACCGCTTCCGGGACCTGTTTCGCCTGGACCAGGCCCTGCGGCACAGTTCTTTTGTCCATGAAAACCCGGAGGCCGGCCCCAGCAATGAGCAGATGGAATTCCTGGGGGACGCGGTCCTGGCCCTAACGGTGAGTACCCTGCTGCTGCAGCATTTTCCCCAGAGTTCCGAAGGCGAGCTGTCGCGGGGGCGCGCCGCCCTGGTTAACGCCCGGCGCCTGGCTGCCATAGCCGAGGAACTGGAACTGGGCTCTTACCTCCTCCTGGGCCGGGGCGAGGAACTGCAGGCCGGCCGTGAGAAGTCCTCTCTGCTGGCCGATGCCCTGGAGGCGGTGGTGGCTGCCATCTTTCTCGACGGCGGCCTCGAGGCGGCGGCAACTCTGACCTGTCGCTGGTTTCAGCCGCTGCTGGGAAGGCTGGCCGAGTCTCCCTGGCAAGACTTCAAGTCCAGGCTGCAGGAGCTCAGCCATGCCGGCTACAAGGACTCGCCCGCTTACCGCGTGCTCTCCGAAAGCGGCCCCAGCCATGCCCGCCAGTTCCTCGTGGAGGTGCGCCTGGGGGAACGCCCCCTGGGCCGGGGCCAGGGCCGCACCAAGAAACAGGCCGAACAGATGGCGGCCAGAGAGGCTCTGGAGACCTTGCTGAAGCCGGCCGGAGACGAGGAGAGGGCAGGGGACTAGTGTTGACCTGGTTAGTTCCCAGTTCTCAGTTCCCAGTTACCTTTTCGCGCCTTTGCCTTTACTGGCAACTGATAACTGGCAACTGGGAACTATCGCTCATTACCTCCTATTTCCGGGCCTCGGAGATGGCCAGGTGGTGGGCCTCCACTTCGCTCAGGGCGCCGAAGACCTCCCTGACCCGGTCTTCCACAGCTTCCAGGCCGACTGGCCGTAAAAGGCCACCGCCCGCTGTTCCCGTTCATGGGCCGCCCCGAAGTTGGCCCTGGGGTCCTTCAGGCAGGTTTTATCATCGGGCTTGATCTCCGGTTTGGGCGCCTTGAGGATCTTGCAGATGATGGAGGCGTGCTCGCCCTCAGTGCGGGCCAGGGCCTTGAACATGGCCTGGGACAGGGGATCCGGAGCGCAGTTGCAGGCACATAAATAGAAGGCGGCGTTTCTCACCTCCAGGTCCAGGGCCTTTTCCAGGTTCTCCCGGGAACGGCTGCTGAGATTGGAGACGGTGTTGCGATCTACGTACTCCTCGGCGGGCATCATATATTTCTGGGGCGCCCCGCAGAAGGGGCAAAAGCTGGGCGGCTCGCTGCCCAGATAGGGATCGCCGCAAATCCGGCAGCGGAATAATCTTAATTCCATGGAACCCTCCTCTCGAGTAAGGGCGACCTCTGGGTCGCCCCAGCGCTAGTCGATCTTTTGGTAGAATTTTTTCAAGGCCTTGCACACCGGGCAGGTGTCGGGCGCTTCCCCTTCCACGGTGTGGCCGCAGATGGTGCAAACGAAAATGTCTACTACTTCCTTGTGCTCCAGATTCGCCAGGGCTTTCTGGAAGAGCTGGGCGTGGACCTTTTCCACCTCGTTGGCAAACTCAAAGCTGCGCAGGGCCTCAGGCTTTCCTTCTGCCCGGGCCGCGGCGATCATGCCCGGATACATCTCCAGGAACTCGGCGGTCTCTCCGGCAATGGCCTCCTTGAGGTTGTCGGCTGTGGCCTGGATGGCCTTCAGGGCCTTGAGGTGATTAATGGCATGAACCGTTTCTGAGGCCGCTGCGGCCCGGAAAAGCCGGGCCACCTGGGAATAACCCTCTTTCTCGGCCTTTTCGGCGAAGGCCAGATACTTCCGGTTGGCCTGGGATTCTCCGGCAAAGGCCTCCTTGAGATTCTGGGTGCTCTTTTCCATCATTTAACCTCCGTATTATTTTTCTGATCAGCCAATTTTATGGGCGCGCCGCTCACAGACCAGGACACCGCCACCTGTCGCCAGCAAGCTTACCAAAAATACCAAAAAACCTGGTTGCCGCAAATATTGCAGCGGGAGACCTGCCCGATCCCGTGGGCCTCAGGTTCCCTTCCGGCCTTCCTGCTTCCGACATTGGGGGCAAAGTCCCCAAAGGGTAAGGGATTGATACTCCACCCGGAAGCCCTGGATCTCTGCCGCGTCTTTTTTGTCTTTTTTGTCTAGGTCCGCCGGGACCTCCGGCTGCCGGTGAAGGTCGGCGATGGTATGGCAGCGGCGGCAGACCAGGTGTGCATGACGGCCTGTTTTCCCATCATAGCGGGCCGCCTCGTGGAGAGGGTTAACCTTGAGGATCAGGCCCTTCCGGCAGAGGATCTCCAGGGTCTTATAGACTGTGTTGAAGGAGATGGCCGGAAGCTGGGGACGTACCTCCTGGTAGATCTTCTCGGCGCTGGGATGGTCATGGCGGCGCTGCAGACTGGCCAGGATAGCCAGGCGCTGGGGAGTTACGGCAATGCCGTGGCCCCGCAACTTTTGGATCAAGTCTTCCATAGTTAAGTTATCAGTTAATAATTGTTACTGACCTGTCAAGGAGCATCAGCGAAAAAGTGGCGGCTGCTTCATTGATTAGTTTAAGAATTGTCAGGGCAAAGTTATGGATCGTATGAGCGGTGAGAAAATCGTCCGGGTGACTAGATGGCTGCTGCCGCCACTGCCGGGGAGCTCCCAGGGCGGCAAGGACGGCCCGGTCTCGCAGGGCAATCCTCTTCCTCTGAGGATCCCCGCTTCTCCAAGCCTCGCCCGGTAACGGTGAGAGACCGTTTCCGGCTCTTTACCAGGGAGATTCCGGTGTCTGGGCCAGGGCCTTCGCCAGTCCTTGCCTGCTCAGGCTACCATGGTCAACCGCGCCAAGCCAAACCAGCCGAAAATTAATCAACGGGGCCAGGGTAATAAAGCCGAAAACAACGCCCAAACTCAGGCCGCAAAAAAATAGCATGATGGACATAATCTTGCCCTCCTGTTGGGTGGAGCTCTCTGGAGGCCACCGCCCCCAGGTCCCCCAAAAGTTCGATGGGGCAAATTTTCTTTTAATTTTAATGATTAATCCTTGGGAACCGGCGGGCAATTGGCAAAAGTGCCTATTTTGCTATAGGCAAAATTGCCTAACCCACCCGCTTCCGGAAGGGAGGATAAGGCAGGAAGACGCCCATACGGAGCCCTTCTATCCGGGAAGGGCCTTGCAAGGCTGCGGCAAACCGCGGCGAACTAATAATAATAATTCAGACCGGCCTGGAAGAAGTTGACATTAAAAGCCTGGTTCTGCGGGTAGAGGCCGGCGTTGGAGGAATGGCGGAAGCGGTAGGCCACCTCGAAAGCGGTTTGGGAGGTGAGGGCAATGTCAAATCCGCATCCAATTTGAGGGGTGAAGTTAAAGGCATGGGCGATGGCCGGGCTATTGATGCTTTCGCTGATCAGACCGGCGCCCCCGATAGCGTAGGCCAGGACCCCGGGGAAGAGGAGGACACTTGCCTTCAACATGGGGGTGATGCCCACCTCGAAGCCGGTCTGTTCCGCATCGGCCACGCTGAGGATGCCTTCGGCCACGAAGGAGAGGCCAAAGGGGCCCAGTGTATGGCCGGGCCGCACCAGAAAAATGCCCCAGTGAGGCAGCAAAGAGAAGAGCCGGACGCTGGCGTTGTGGTCGTTCTTCCCGTAGGCGAAGTCCAGGCCCATTTCCTGGTTGAACTTGTTCGTGTCGAATTCCGCTCCCGGGGCCAGGACCGGCAAGGCCAGAACCAAAGCCAGGACCAGGGCCATAACACCTTTGCCGCAAAGTCGCCGCACCACCGTCTCCCCCTTTCGCCGCAGGCTTGCCTGAAGATCTGACCCAGAATAGCACCGGGCCGCAGTATTGTCAAAAATAAAAAAGGTGCGAGCTGAGCGTTTAACCGAGGTGACCCAAGCCGCCGCGGCAGCCATCGGCAGCCATCAGCGCTGCCAGAAAGGGTCTTCCGGGAAGCGGGCGGCGGCGTTCAACTCCGCTTCAATCATGGGATTAATGGGAAACAAGATGTTAGGCAATCGCCCTGATGGGAAGCCACAGGTTTTTCCGGGAGGTGAAACGATCCCGGTTGGCTGGGAGGACCAGAGGTCTGGCGATCGGGAAAAAATCCCAGGCCTCCTCCCAAAATAGGAGGAAGCCTGGGGTTGGAGTAGATTCCCTAAGGAACCGTCTGCTGCGGCTAATGCGGTTTTTCCTCTTTCTTCGGTGCTGCCTTCGGCGCCGGCCTCGACGCTGCCGGCCTGGGTGCTGCCGGTCTGGGTGCTGGCGGCCTATAGCTGGGCCGGGCTGCCGCCCTGTAGCTGGGCCGCTCTGGCGCCTTATGGGAGGGCCGCTCTGGAGGAGTGTAACCGTGTCTCGCCTCCGGTTGCGATACTCGCCCCGCAGCTCCGGGTGCTCCCTGTCGCTCTGGCGGCGTATAGCCGGGTCTCGCCTCCGGTCTGAAAACCCCGGCAGGCGCCGTAGGTTTTCCGCTCACCGTGGACTTCAGGGGTGGCGCCACCGGGTGGATCTGCTGCGACGCCGGTACCTTCCCGATCGCTGCCTGCTGCGCCGGGGTCAACTTCATCATGGACTTGGCCGGCAGCGCTGTACCGGGGATGCCCGTTCTCACCGGCTGGGCCGCCCCGGACGGAGCCTTGGGAATCTGGGCGGTCAGTGGCCGAACGTTGGCCGGCGCCGCCATAATGTTAGGTTTATTCAGGTTCGCCCGGGCCAGGTTGACGTTGGCGATCCGCCGCGATGGCGGCAAGGGCCTGCCTTCGGTCAGGGCCCGCGGTTGGATATTCCGGATGGCGGGGTTGCCGCTCAACACCCCGGGAGGGGCCGTCACGTTGTGGAACCTGGTGATGTTGGCTGTATTGTACTTGATGGTCCGGTTGAACACCGCCGGGCTGATGTTGCTGTGCCGGGAGATGAAACCCACCGGCGGTCCATAGCTATAGGCGCCGACAAATCCCCGGGCGAAGTAACCAGGCGGATAATAGCTCGGCGCATAATAGCCGGGAACGAACGCCGTTTGCCCAAAAAAGACTGGGACATAGGCCGGCGGTACCAGACACGGCTGGTAGAGATAGCTATAGGCCGGAATAAAGGGTTGTCCAAAACCCAGCAGGAAAGTGGCCGCCTGGGCAAAGATCCAAAAGGGAGAGGTGAGCACGCTGTCTACCGGCATCCCGGAATAATACCCCGCCGGCGCGTATCCGTCCGGGGGAGTATAGTCGGGCGGTGGAATGGGGGCCCAGCCTACGTAAGAGTTGTCCGCGGGCCAGTTGTCGGGAGTCGTGCGCCACTCCACGGTGGAGGGGTACCAGGTGCGCCCCGGCGACCAGACCCATCCATAGCCGGAGGTGGGCATCCAGTTGCCATAGTGGTAGGTGGCCCAGGCCCAGGGCTCCTCGCTCTCAAAGACGTAGCCGTCACTGGTGGGCACCCAGCGGCCGTCGGTATAGGGGCGCCAATCATCCCCCACATTGCTGGGCACCCAAACCGGCCCATAGTCCTGGTAATCCACCCACTGGCCGTAGGGGGCCAGGTCGTCATAGAACATGGCCACGTCCACTGAGGCTGCCCGGACCGGCTGGCTGAAACCGCTTCCCAGCGCCAGGGCCAGAATCACGGCCAGGATTGCGGTAACCCCAGGAGATCGGCGTCTTCCTTTCATCTTCTTGCTCCTTGTGCTCCTTGAAATTTTTTTGGGTTCAATCTTCTGCACGGAACCAGCCAAAAGACCAGCCGCCACAGGTGATGCGCATATGGGATGTTGCTCCGGCGGGACGGGATTCCCGCTCCTTCCCGTTATCTCTTTTGCCGCGTGTACGCTGCCTCCGGACTCGATCGAGGCGCGGGAAACCAGATGTTCCTGTAATCCCTATCGTTTTCCTCAGATTGCGGCCCCGGATATTCTGGACATCTCCAGCTTTAGAGATGGTGAACCAATACCTGGGTAAAACCTTAATATATTAGATAGCTAACGATTTCAAATAATAAAGGGTTTTATGCAAAAATTTGCAGAGTGTTACCAATTTTGGCGCGCCGCTCCCCTTTCGGCTTTCAGGGCTATGGAATCAGAGGCCAATGGGGCGCCGGCCCAGTAGTGTCCGGCAAGGTTTTTGCTAGGAGGCAGGAGTAGGGATTTTTTTGAACTTAGGTATGCCACTAGCCTATCAATTCATGGAATTTATAAGCTATTTCCCTCTCTCCCTTGGGGGGAGAGGGCAGGGTGGGGGGGGTATGCAATGGCCGATGAAGCCACACCCCTCATCCGGTGTCGTCCCCTCGCAGGGGAGAGGGGATTTGGTTGTATCGATATAATATGTTGATATCGTTGAAATTACAATGGTCTAGAGTTTAACTGCGAGATAGGGTAATCTTCCCCTTGCAATTTTGTTGACGGACAGTACTGGCGCCGGCCCTGACTTAAAATATTTTCCGGGTTAATTGGAGAGAGACTGCCGGGACGGCAAATCCTGACCGGAAATGGCGGGGTAGGCCGGAAGCGGCCACAGATCCTCCTCCAACACCAGGTCGCCCCCGGCAACCAGGAGAATCTTTCCCCAGGTTCCCTCCCGGAGAGAAATGGTTCGCCAGTCTTCCGGGCTGAGACCCTCTTCGATGGTGGTGAGCAGCAAGGCGTCTTCTAGCTGGCGGCTGCCCTTGAGCAGGAGGAATTGCCGGTGGTTGGTGAAGGCCCACAGAAAGCGGCCATTGCTGAGGAGAAAATTGTATTCGCCGGGGTATTGCCGGATCAGGCCAGCAAGGGCTTCCTGGAGGATTTGCAGGAAAGTGGGATGGGTGGGCCGGGAGGCGGCCTCGGCGAACTGATCCCGCAGAAATTCAAAGGTGCGGGCCGAATCGCTGTCGGCTTCCAGCAGCGGGGTCTGGCGGCTCCGGTAAGATTCAATGGCTCCGGCCTCGCCGTTGTGAGCGAAGAGCCAGGATTGCCCCCAAAAGTCCAGGCTAAAGGGGTGGGCGTGGCACTCGTCCACCTTGCCGCTGCTCCGGTAGCGGATATGGGCCAGGATGATGGGTTTGGCTACCACCCGGGCCAGGCATTGGAAGGAGTCATGCGGTCGCCCGTCCCGGTAGAACCGGTTCTGCGGACTTCTCCACCACCGGCTGGCGGCCGCGGAAGAAACCGATCCCCCAGCCGTGAACGTTGCGGCGGCCCCGGGCGGCAAACAGGGGCAGGAAACCGGCGGCGTCATGGCTACGGGCGGCGCACAGGGCGAAAAGGTCGCACATCTACAGGTGCCCCTGGTAGAGAAGATCCGCCCCGGAAATGATGAGAATCTGACCCCGGCTCCGGTCCGCATTGGCAAAGGCCTGCCAGTGCTCCGGGTCCCCGGTGAGACTCCCGGAAACCGTGGTCAGCACCAGGGCCTCCCCCCGGGCCTCCGGCGGCTGATAGAGGAGCACCTCGCCATGGTTGAGAAAGACAAAGAGCACCGTTTCATTTGCCAGAAAAAAAAGGTAGTCCCCGGGATAGTCGGTGATGAGTCGTTTGCAGGTCAGCGCCAGTGCCTGATAAAGGTTTTGGCCAGGCCAGACTTGCATCTCGGCCTCCATGCCGTCCCGGATAAATTCCAAGACCCGGCCTGCAGCTGACGAGAGCACTTCCGGCATAATGGGCCTGGGGCTTTGGTAGGCGATGACTTTCCGGGAATCGCCGCGGAAGCTGAAGAGCCAGTGATGGTGGAAAAACTGATCGCTCCGCGGCAGGAGCAGGGATTCCTTTCGCTGGCCGGTCTGGGGACCGCAGACCTGGGAGATGATGAGGCGGCTGTCCACCACCCGGGTCAGGCGCAAGAAACCGTCGTGCACCTGTTCCCCGGCGTAGATGCTCTCAGAGGATTTTTCGATGAGCACCTGGCCGTCGCGGAAGAAGCCGATGCCCCAACCGCTGAGGTTATTCCGGGATTTTTCGGCGAAGTGGGGCAGGTACTTGCAAGCGGTGCAGTCCTGGCCGGCGGAGATAGCAAAGAGTTCACACATGGGGCAGCTCCTGTCCTTCCAGGTGAGAGGCGCAGTTTCCCACGCTACGCAGCGC
Organism: Desulfobaccales bacterium; assembly: GCA_050014275.1. Taxonomy (GTDB): domain Bacteria; phylum Desulfobacterota; class Desulfobaccia; order Desulfobaccales; family 0-14-0-80-60-11; genus JAPLJC01. Next base: position 11,898 of record JBEKDQ010000037.1, read on the forward strand.
ACCCGGGGCGCGGCCCCGGAGGCCAGCGGGGTTAAGAGGGCTGTCTTCGGTCGCGCCGGCGCGGCCCCGGCGCCCAGTAGTGTCCGGCAGAGATTTTGCATAAGGGCTGTCGAATGAAAATTGGAAATTTAGACGCAAACCTTTAGCCAGAAACGACGGTGGCAGCCCAGAAGCGCCAAAACCCCCTCTCCCCTGTGAGGGGAGAGGGCTGGGGTGAGTGGTGGCTTCGATGACTGATCTCTTCCCCCTCACCCTGCCCTCTCCCCCATTGGGGGAGAGGGGAAAAAGCAAGAGAACTCCATAAGTTAATCAAAGATGGGGATTTGGCAGCCTATATTACACGGCTGATTAGCAAGAACCTTGCCGGACACTACTGCCTTGCGCCCTCAATTTATCAGATTTATCTTGGCCCTGAGCCCCCGTGGGGGAATGAGAATTATCTTCCTGGACGGGAGCCTGGAAACGAGCAGAAATGCTGGGCATATTTGGGGTGAATTTCAGGCCATAAGCAATCGCGCTGCGAACTGCGGATACACCCGGGCCAGCTTCTCTTTTACCGGGCCATGGAGCAATTCCCGTTCCCCGGCGGATAACCCCGGGGTCACCGGCGCCTGGACCGGAGCGCGGAACTCAAAGCCGGTGAGTCGGCGCACTTCTTCCAGGGTGTTCCCGGGATGGAGGCTCTCAAGCAACGGCGCCTCAGGAGGATTGAAGGCAAAGACGCACCTGGGGGTGACCAACCGGGTGAGACGGCCGGGGCGCTGCCTGGCGCTTAAATGGGGGGTGAACCCCGGGGAGGTGATCACATCCACTTTCGGCACCAGCCCCCGGGGCTCGTGGGCGGTTTTGAAGAGCACCAGCCGCGCCACCACGTAGGCCAGGATGGCGGAGCCAGCCCCACCGGGCAGCTTGACCTTGGGTCTGTGGTAATCGCCCACCGCCATAAGGTTGATATTTCCCTGGCCGTCGATCTGGGCGCCGCTCAGGAAAAAGAGGTTCAACCTTCCCGTCTGGGCCAGGTCGAAGAATCCCTGCCATTCGCCTTCAAAGGGCCAATCGGCGCTGCCGGCCACAAAGACTTGGGCCCGGGGCGCCTGGATGAGTTTGGCCAGCCAGAGGGCCGCAGCAGGCATGGGGGAAAGGGTGCCGCAGGCGGCCCACTCCCCGTCCCTCACCTCCCGGGCCAGGGCCCCGATCATAACTTCTTCGCCAAAGGTTAGCTTATCCATAATATTTGGTTTTTGGGGAGGGATGGTAAGTGGCCGACGGCCCTTATTCCTGCCAAGACTCCCTAAGCTCCCCACCCTCTTATCCCTTAAGGTTTTATCCTTGGACCGAAAAGTCGGAACCGGAGGCTCCCCCTTCCCAGGTCCTTAATCGGGTTGGGTGGGGGAGTGGAGCAAAACAAGAATTTTTTGTATTTTTGCATTTTTTGTTTTTTTGTAAGGGTCATAGGCCCTTGCCCCCAAAAATCCTCAACCCCCCGCCACCAGCACCTTGGTGCCGACGCAGCTCACCATGAAGTTATGGGGGAAGGCGGCGGCCAGCCGGGTGAGGGCCCGGAAGCCGGTGCAGTGGCCGGCCATGATGAGTTCCGGGTCGATTTCCCGGAGTCCCTGGATGGTATTTTGGATAAGGTCATCCCCCCCGGCGGTGAGGTGGAAGCCTCCCAGGATGAGGGCGACCTTATCCACTCCGGTGAGTTTTTCAGCGTACTTC
>JBEKDQ010000038.1:0-13144 GCA_050014275.1 Desulfobaccales bacterium
CCCCTCGCTTGTTCAGGGCCCTGTTACAGGCCTACCGGGACGGTTATGGGCAAAACGGCTCCATCCCGGTGAGCTATGAAATCATCTGGGCCCTGGCCGGCAAGTGAGGCAGTAAGTGAATTGGCAGCCCTGCCTGATTATTAACCTGATTTATTTTAAGATAAAATCATTTCTTCAATTTTAATGGCTTGTCGCAGCACGTCAGGCACTCACTTGGTTTACAAGCCTTAGCTGCTTCCGTTAAGCAGGCGCATTCTTTAACAATTTTAACTTCGAGTCCGCAGTCTCCGCAGGCCCAAACTTGATTCATTTTTAGTTCAGCACAGCATGACATCGGTCTTATCTCCTGAAAATTAAATTTATGTTTGTGAATTATGGTAGGCATGGGTAGTCGCCATGTCAACCCGAAATTATGCCATGGCCTTTGCCTCCATAATCCCAAAATGGTTTTTGGGCCTATTTACCCAGGAAAAATCACTCAATTTTCTGTTCTTGAATCCGATTCCTTTCAGCGATGTCTCCTCTGAGAGTACCATAGTGAGCAACGATATTAAAGAATAGAAAATAGCTTGCTCGAGGCAGGAAACATTCGCGGTTGCCTGGAAGTTGCTGATTAATCCCGGGGCGCCCCAGACCTGATGAAAACGGCAGGCCCAAAGAGCCTGCCGTTCCCATCTAAAACGAAAACCAAAAAACCAAAAACGGAAAACCGAAAACAGAAAACAGCCCTTACACTAGCTGGACCCAGGTGGCCTGGGGGCCCTGGTCCCCCTCTTCCTGGCCGAAATTCACCTCCATCCCCGGATTTAGCCTGGCAAAATTCCCCTTTTTCAAGGCATTGGCATGGAAATAGACCTCCGTGCCGTCGTCGGTTTGGATGAAGCCGTAGTCCCGCTCCGGGAAGAGGCGGATGATCCGGCCGTGCCGGGTGAATTCTTCATGGGCCTTGACTTTCTGTTGGATGACGTGGGAGTGTTCCTCCAGGCGCCGGTCCAGGACATCGAAGGCTTCCACCAGCAAGGGCAGGACGAATCCTCCCTGGCGATTCACGGTGATGACCTCCCCGGGCACGGTGACCACCAGGTGGACCTCAAAGGCGCCCAGATGGTGGTGGGCGGTGGCGATAATTTCCGTCCGGGCATGCAGGATAGGCCCGGAATAGTGATTCTGCAGGCGGGCCAGTTCGGCTTCGATCTTCTCCCGCCACTCCGGCAAGATTTCCAGGTGCTGGCCTTCGATATGCATATCCAGCGGCAGCATGATCCACCTCCTGAAGACGTTCCCTCCGACCCTTTTCTATTAAGTTTTGCCGCCGGGCTTGTCAATGGCAGGAGGAAGCCGGAGAATCATCTTATAACAGTGGCTGAAAGTGGCTCAAGAGTGGCAGGGCAGCTCTGGTTGTTCATGGGAGTTCTAAAGTCGGGCGGGCCTCCGTGCTCGCCACTTCAATTAAGTTGCCGCCAACCCATGGATATTCCTCAATCTCAGGCCATACCTTAAACGGATTGTTGATTATATATTGAGCTTTTTCCAGCAGTTCAGCCTCATCTCGAACGATTCGATCGAAATACTCATCCTGCCTGGACCTGAACCTCAAACGGTGAACCTTTTGTAAAGGTTTGGCAACATGGCAGGAAGCAATTCGACGTTGGGTAAGATAATGCTTTGGGTCTGGGGAGAAATTCGCCTCAAGTAAGACGCCCCCTTTTTATCGGAAGTGATGATGAATGGATGAATTCTTTGTTTTCTGGCCTCCTGAAGGGCCTTCCGAGTATCGGCCAGGGCATAATCCATGGACCCGTAGTCCAGATCATAAGGCCGCCCGTCAGTGAGGATCACCATAAGTTTTATAAGCGCCGGCGTATTGTCCAGCTTATAGATGCCATGACGGATAACCGCCCCCAGACGGGTCAGCTCCCGGGGCTCCAGATTACCCAAACGGTATTGCGCCCGTTCACCGTATTCCTCTCCGAACTCTTTGACCGTGAACAAATCAACCCTGAATCGGCCTTCGGAACTAAATCCGAAAATGGCAAAGGCATCTCCCAGGGAATCAAGGGCTTCGGCCATCAGGGCCATGGCCTCTTTCTCAATATCAATGACCCGCCTGCCATTGACCAGCTCTTCGGTGGAGCCGCTCATATCCACCAGGAAGAGGACCGCCACATCCCGGATGCGCTTATCCCGGCGGATATAGACGTTTTCGGAAAGAAAAGAGTGCGAGCGCATATCAACGACCGCCTGCACCAGGGCATCGATATCCAGGTCGTCCCCCGTGGGTTGAGCGCGATATCTCTTGAATCTTTCCGGTTTGAGCCGGGTGAATTGTCGCCTGATCAGCGTGATGATGCCGTGCAGCCGGGTGCTGATATCCGCCACAAAGGGATTGGGATCGTCTTTGGTCAGCCGTTGGCGAACCAGCGTCCAATTCATCTTATAGTCTGATAATTCCTCATCCCATTCTTTATAGAAAAAAGTCTTGACGCTTTCTTCAAGTTCTTCAGGGTCAGGTGAAGTAAGCTCCACGCTGCTGAGCATTTCCAGGATGCGGGCCCATAAACCGTCAACCTCCCGTTCTCCTTCGGCCATCATCGAAGCCAACAGGGCTTCCAGCACTTCGGGCGGAAGATCGCGGTCATGGTCGGAGGCCTTTTCCTGAATTTGCCGGATGGTTTCGCTGGTTTCATGCACCAGATGCGGCAGAATATCCCCCCACCAGGGCATATGCCTGGGAAACTCTTCCCGCAGACCGAAGGGATAGGATAAAGCGTGCTCTGTTTCCATATATCGTTGCATTTCTTGCAAAAGAGAGGGCAGTTTTTTCAAAAGGGCTTTGTCCGCGGCCAGATGAATTTGGGTGGGATTAGAACTCACTTTCTCCGATTCATACTGCCACTCCTCATTGGCCAGCAACACGGATTGATGCAAGGCCATCAACTTCAAAAGTGCGAAATCGGGAGCAACGTCGGGGAGATAGATGGTGTGGCCGTCGGTGGCCGCCCCGCCGCTGAATCCTTTAAAGCCGAGCAAAGACACATTCGAGCGAATCCTTGCCGGATGTCCCAGAAAGGCTTCACAAATGAGCGCCAGGATATTGCTGCGGTCTTTCAAAGCGACGCCCGAAGCAATGCCGTCTCGTTTTTCCAAAGCCTTAAGGGAAGTTCCATTGAAATAGTTGATGAGCTCAGCTTCTAAACGGCAACTCGCCAGTCCTTCCTGCACCCACAGCGCCGTTTCCTCATTGTTCAGAAGCAAGCAAACCCGGGAGCCTTGCCGGATGAAGGCCTCTGCGGCCGCAGGAGAAACTGCGGCGATGAGGGCCGCCTGGCTCAGGAAAAACTCCCAACGGGCTGGCGGAGTGGCACAATTGTCGGCAAGAGCTTCCTCCAGGTAGGCCCTCGCGGCTTTTCCCATCTTGCTTCCGGCGCTCAAAGCCAAAAGGGCGCGCTCAGCCCAGGCAAAGATCTTATCCCTTCCGAAGACCGCCAACGCCCTGGGAGTTTCAGTAAGGAAAGTGATGGCCACATCGATATCCCGCTCCGCCAGGCGCAGCGTGAAATCAGACCACGGCGCGACGAACGCTTTTTGGTCAATGGTTTTCACGGCGCGGAAATATGGATCGATGAACCCCCAGTTCCGGGCGCTGAGCACTTGAGCGCAACGCAGGATCTCCTCGCCGAAGGGATGTCGTTGCCAGGCTTCGATATGGTGAAACGTAGTAATAAAAAAATTTCTGGATTTTCGCGATCGCAAGTGAGCGATAGAACTGCAAATGTTGATGAAGGCATCTTTACTGCCCGGGGACAGCTTCCCCAAAAGGTCAGGATACTCTTTAAGAAAATCTTCTATGTTCCCAGGGATTTTCTGAGATGGCCGTTGGCTGGGAGCAGCAAGATCCATTGCCGTCCTCAAAAAATTCCTGACACGATTTCTGCGATCGCTTCTTGCATTTCGGGATCGTCGGTCATGGCTTGGATGACGGTATGCTCGCAGGCGATCCGGGGGGAAAGCCCTTGACCCATAAGCTTGGCCGCATAGACGAGCAGACGCGTGCTGACCCCCTCTTCCAAACCGTGCTGCCGGAGGTTACGCACCATTTCACCCAAACGGACCAGGCGCTCGGCGATTTCTCCATCCACCCCGGATTCGGTCATGATGATTTTTTGCTCCAGGTCTGCGGGGGGATAGGTAAAGTCCAGGGCGACAAAACGCTGCCGCGTAGAATGTTTGAGATCCTTGGTGACGCTTTGATAACCGGGATTGTAGGAGATCACCAGTAAGAAGTTGGGGTGCGCTTCCAAGAGCAGCCCGCGTTTCTCCTGAGGCAGAATCCGGCGATCATCGGTGAGGGGATGGATTACCACGGTGGTGTCTTTCCGAGCTTCGACGATCTCATCCAGGTAGCAAATGGCCCCGTTCTTGACCGCCAGGCTCAGGGGCCCATCCATCCACACCGTTTCCTGTCCTTTGAGCAGATACCGCCCGACCAAATCAGAAGCAGTCAGATCTTCGTGACAAACGATGGTGATCAGAGGCAGGGAAAGCTTCCAAGCCATATATTCCAAAAATCTGGTCTTCCCGCAGCCGGTGGGACCCTTGAGCATTACCGGCAGTCTTAAGGCGTAAGCCGCCTCAAATGCCTGAACTTCATTGCCGATGGGAAGGTAAAACGGCTCCGTCGATATATAATGATCTTCGATAGCAATGGCCTGAAGTTTCTCAGGGGAATCAGGGGTGAGATTATGTTTCAGTCGCAACGGATAATCCTCCATCCACAAACCTATGTTGTTCACAAGAGATACGAAAGGGTCCGCCCCGGGGAGCGGACCCCTGCAACACCTTAACCCAATTACCCAACACGCTGGCAGAGCAAACCCTCACTAAAAATTGAAAACCCTGGCTTCTGCAGCCAGGTCTATAAGATGAGGGGCGCCGTCCAGTAGCATATTGGGGAAGAAGTTGGCCTCGTCCACCTGACGAGCCTTGGCGCAAGGGGATCAGACGCCAATCGGAACTTCGTTTTCCACAAGATATGCCAGATGATCGCCCGGACAGTCCCCGGTGTCGGTTTTGATGCCGAGATCCCGGTTTTTATTCGCCCACATCACGCCGTCATCAATGAAAAAGATATTGACTCCATGACCTTTGGAATGGGCGATTCTGGCGAAATGAAAACATCTGGTGGCCGCAGTATTGTCATCCCGGCCCAGGGTAAACAGAAAGTTTGCCGCCATAATCAATTTTCCCCGCAAAAGTTAAGCATCACTCGAATGGTTAATACCTCCCGTAAAGCTCGGCGGCCTCCATCATGGCGATGGCGTTGAGCAGCGAGCCGTTAGGCGGAAACTCGCAACCGGTAGCCAGGATAAAACCGCCGCCCTTTTTCAAGAGTTCGATCTGACGTTTGCATTCCTGTTTGACCTCTTCCGGGGTGCCTAGAAACATATAGACGGCCGGATTAATGTGCCCAGCCAGACAGGTTTTGTCGCCCCACTTCGCTTTCAGTTCCACTTCATCCTTGCAATCGTCGGGCATATAGGCATAAGAAATGGCAACCGGCGCCATCTCTTCTATTTGCACGTCGAAATACACCCCATTACCGCAATTGTGCACCATCACCATGGCCCCAGCTTCCCTGATGGCATCGGCCAGGCGCTTGGTAAAGGGACCTTCGATCTCCTGCCATAGCTTTTTACTCATGATGCACTGCGAGGCAAACAGTGTGTCTAACACGATCGCATGGACGCCGGTTTTGGCCATGGCCTTGATATAATCCACCAGGACCTCGGTGATCACTTCTTCGGCCTTTTTGACCATTTCAGGGATCTTCATGCAGTCACGGAACAGATTTTCCGCCCCCCGCATCATAGAAAGAATCCCCAGGGGACCGTAGATGAACCCCATGACCGGCACCGTGGAGCCCCGTTCATTCATCAGGATTTCGCAATACTTCAACATTTCCTTCATCCTGGGACCCTTGGTGGGATCGAACCGCTCGAACTTCAGATAGTCGTCAGGTCCTTTGATAAAGGGATTATTGTAATTGGGATGAGGGGTGTCCTCAATCGGGAATACCATTTCCTGTCCGAAATCAGCGGCTTCCACCGACAGATCGACCAGGGTGAGCAAGCCGTCGAAGCCGATCAATTCCTGGGCTTGCAGCAGGCATTTGGCGGCCAGTTCGCCATCTTGAGCCCATTCGGCGTAGGTTACTCCATAAACCCTGCGCGAAGCGCCGCATACGAGAGGCACAGCCGGTACCCGATCCGCTTCTTTGTGCTGTAATGCTGTTGCTACACGCTCCAGTGAATTCATAGTCGGTTCCTTTCTTAGAATGAAATATGTTGATAGTAACCCCTACCACCCAACTTCATGAGAGCTTAAGCTAACAGATTTTCAATTATCTTCACCACCTCCTCCATACCCAGGCCTGAACGTGCACTGAGCCGGGTTATGCCGTTGCAATGGGCCTCCAAGGTATTGATAATCTCTTCTATCCCATCGGCATCCATGAGATCGGATTTGCTGACCGCCACCAAGTCGGCCCCTGCCAACTGGCCGAGGAGCAAGGGTCGCCGTTCCTGCCACAGAGCCGGGAAGGCTGGACCTGCCACCAGGGTGATAAAGGGACCGATGTCATAGGCCACATCCCTGCGAGCCATGGAAGTCACGGTGCGCATTTCAGAAGTCGCCACCAGCTCGGATGGTTCAATAAAGAGAAAATCCGGGCGCGCTTTCCTGTGAAACTCTTTGAGGCTCGCAACCAGACCGGCTGCCAAGGAACAACCCACTCACCCGCCCCGGAGTTGAAAAATCCCCACCCCATAAGTCTCCAGAAAGTTTGGGGGGTAGGTTTCTTCCCCTTCTTCGTTGACGATAACTGCGGACCGCTTCCCGTGGGCCCCCAGCAAAGGGATCAAGGTACGAATCAGGGTAGTTTTGCCGCTTCCCTGAATTCCGGCAATGGTCACGGTTTTCACTTAATGACCCCTTTCTTCCTTTATCAGCTCATCCACCTCTTCCGTCAGGTCCTCTGCAAGAACCTCATCCACCTCATCCGCCAATTGCGTTTCAAGCTGCTTAAGGTAATCCTGTTTGGATGCAACAAAATCAAACTCGTCAAAGTAGGTGTGCTCTTTTTCTTTGGCCACAGTAAGTCCGCGCCCCTCGGCCACTTCATGAATGCCCTCCAGGGTCGCAGCCTTTACCACTTCTTCTTTGATCCCCTGTATGATGCTGTTGACGGCCATGTAGATATCCTTTACCGGGAACTCCAGAGTGCCGGTGGAGTAAGCGCCATGGCTGACGCCGATGGTATCGGCCTTCATGGTCCCGGCTTCCGTCCGGATATGCGATTTTATGTGGCCGATACAGCGGGCCCCGAGATTCATGCATTTTTCGGCAATCGACAGCATCATCTCTTCGGCCATCTTTTTTATATAAGCCTCTTCCATCGGCTCCGGGCGGCTCAACTTTACGGCCACCCCATAGCCACTAACTCCGTGCTCGGTATAACAGCCTTTTTCACCACTTTGGATGCCGGCCATATCATTACTCCTTCCAGGTCAAGATGCGGTCCATGAGCTGGTCGAGCCCTTCTCCGGTGAAAGAAGAAATATAGAGGATTTCCGCCCGTTCATTCAATTCCCGAATCTTCCTGGACGAGTCCGCCATCGACGCCTGGTCCACGGCGTCTACCTTGCTAATGGCCACAATATCCGCATCTCTGATCTGGGTGACGACCAACTGCCCCAGCATATCCATATCCAGCAGTTCAGCCGGCCGCGTGGCATCGAACAGAACAATGGCCGGCCCTATGGACATTTTGGCATCCCGGCCTCCCATTTTGGCCGCAAGTTTCACCTGATGTGGTACCGCGACCCCGGTCGGTTCCACCAGCACATAATCGGGGTTAAATTCCCTAGACAACGAATACAAAGTCTTCGCGAATGAGGCCGCCACCTCGCAGCAAATACAGCCACCGCCAATATCCTTCATCCGCATGCCGCTTTCTTCAATGATCTTGCCATCCACGGGGATTTCCCCGATTTCGTTCACTACCAGCGCCACCTTACGTTTCCCGTGATCGGCAAGCATCTGGGACAGCCGCAGCAGCAAGGTGGTTTTCCCACACCCTAAAAATCCGGCTATTTGGGTTACTTCCATGCGCTCTCCTCTTCGGTTTTGAGGAGGTTGGCCGCCTCATCAATGGTTATAGGTATATTGTTCGAGGAATTTGAGTCTTCCATGAGCCGCTGAAAAAGCCTGGTCAAAATTGGCGCTTCCAGCCAAGAATCCATCAGGATTTTTCGTCCGTGAGGATCCACCGGCCAGTCAATCCACGATCAGACGTTCTTCATTCAGGAGTAACATTATAGTTTTGTTATATCCTAAACTTTATAATATCCTAAACAAAATTTTATGCAAGCGTGGCTGGTACGGATATAATTAGGGAACGTTGCCTAAAATTTAGACGGATTTAACCGCGGCCAGGAAAAAGTGCAGGACAGTCGAAGGCGGCCGCCCCGGAAACACAGGCGAGTGCGCCTATCCCAGGAAGGAGCCTTTTCTGGACCCGAAAAGAAGAAAACCTTGCCCACCTCCGTAAGATTTCGGGAACGCCAGCGATTTCTGGAGCAGGCCCACAGCCTGGTGCGCCTGCCGGAGGCGGGAGCCGGTCCGCTGGATTACCTGTTGCCCGAGGCCCGCTGGCAGGGTCTGCTGCGGCGGTCCTCCGACCAAACAGTCTGGCTCATGGCCCTGTCTCAGGCCACGGGGGTCCATTTCTTTCCCTCCCGGGAATGGCTTCCCGCTTCCTGCGGTTTCTCAGGCTGCTGAAGATCAAGCGGCTCCTAGAGGCCGGCGCCGGCCGGGGCTACCTCACCGCGGCCCTGGCTCCTCTCTGTCAGGGGGCGGGCCTCAGTTTTCGGGCCGTGGACCGGGGCGATGGCGAATTTCAATCGGGGCTGCCGGTGCATCCCCTGGTGGAGCGGGGCGATGTCTTCGAGGCCATCCGGGATTTCCGCCCCGAGTTTACATTGCTAACAAAACATCCGTCTCCTCCCGATTGATAATTTTTGCGGAGATTCATGGTTATGGCTGGCTGCGCCGCTCAGGCTGCGGCACCGCCGCCCTTTACTGGGAACATAATCTCCGCAGCGCATGGCGGCTTTGACTTAAGACAAAGAAGGGAAAATATTTTTGATTTTTGCCCGGCTCCTTCCAAGTTGATTCAAACTGATTTAATACCGGGCCGCGGGCAGCGGTACGGATATAATTACGGAACACGTCCAGGGCAGTCCCGGGTCCGGATTTGCCAGATGGATTTTCTGCATTATCTTATCATGGTGGGGGAGGCCGGGGGCGGCGCCACCGGGGACCCGGAGGACTGGCGGCGCCTGGCGCACCGGGACTCACCTTCTTTGAGCCGCTGGGGCCGCGGCCGTACCGGTCCTGAGCGGCATCGGGTCACCGTTTTCTATGGCCGCGGCCGCCAATAAAAAAAAGGAAACGGCGGGTCAAAATCCCCGGGTGAAGAACTCGGTAGTGTCAGGCAACAAAATTGCATCAAAATTGCATGGAGAAGATTACACTATCTCGCAGTTAAACTTTAGACCATTGTAATTTCAGCGATATCAATATATTATACCGACCAACTAAATCCCCTCTCCCCTGCGAGGGGACGACACCGGGTGAGGGGTGGCTTCATCGGCCGTTACATACCCCCCTCACCCTGCCCTCTCCCCCCAAGGGGGGGAGAAGGAAATAGCTTGTAAATTCCATGAATTGATTAGCTAGGGGGCATACCTAAGTTCAAACAAATCCCCACTGCCCGCCTCATAGCAAAAACCTTGCCGGACACTACGGGGTGAACTGTCATCTTAATTATAGAGGTATTTAAATGAAGAAAATCCTGCTGGACTGCTTCTTCAAGCCAGAATCGGTGGCGGTGATCGGCGCCAGCGAAAAAGAGGGCAGTTTCGGCTCAATGCTGGTGCAGAACCTGGTGCGAGGCGGATTTCCCGGGAGCATCCTTCCGGTTAACCGGAATTACTCCCAGATTCACGGCCTTACCGCCCATGCCGCCATCACCGCCCTGCCGGCCCCGGCGGACCTGGCCATTATTGCCATACCCATCAAAGATGTGCCGGAGATCATCAAGAAGTGCGGCCGAGCTGGAATACGGGCGGCCATCATCGTGTCCGCCGGCGGCTGGGAAATCGGGCCGCAAGGGAAGGTGATCGAAGACGCCATCCAGGAAGAGGCCGTCAAGGCGGGGGTGCGGTATTTGGGGCCCAACTCCATGGGGCTGCTCTGTCCCCCTGCTCGCCTCAACGCCAGCTTCGCCCCCCATATGCCTCCGGCGGGAAGCCTGGCGTTTATCTCCCAAAGCGGGGCCCTGTGCCGGTCCGTCCTGGGTTGGTCCACTGCGAAGAACATCGGCTTCAGCCACTTTATCAGCGTTGGCTCCATGACGGACCTGGACTTCGGCGACCTCATCGATTTCCTGGGCAATGAGGAAAAGGCCCGGGCCATCATTCTTTATATGGAGAATCTGACCCAGCACCGTAAATTCATGAGCGCGGCCCGCTCCGTATCCCGGGTCAAGCCGATTATCGTGGTTAAGGCGGGGCGCAGCCAGGCCGGGGCCCGGGCCGCAGCCTCCCACACCGGGGCCATGGTGGGGGAGGACGCCGCCTATACTGCCGCCTTTCGCCGGGCCGGCATCATCCGGGTGGATACCGTGGGCCAGTTGTTCGACTGCGCCGAGGCCCTGGGTAAGGTGAAGCTGCCTGCCGGCGGCGGGCTGGGGATCATCACCAATGCCGGGGGACCGGGAGTTATGACCGTGGACGCCCTGGGCCGCTGGCGGATGGAGCCCGCGTCCCTGGAACCCAAGACCCTGGCAAAACTGGAAGAAATCCTGCCGCCTTACTGGAGCCGGAGCAACCCGGTGGATATCCTGGGCGACGCCTCGCCGGACCGCTATCTGCAAGTGGTGCGCCTGGCCTTGAGAGCCCCGGAGTTTGCGGGACTGGTAATCATCCTCTCACCCCAGTCCCTCACCGATCCCAGCGGGGTGGCCCGGGCCCTGGCCCCGGAGTTGCAAGACCAGGGACGGCCGGTGTTTGCCGTGTGGATGGGCGGCGAAGAAGTGGCCGAAGGAGTCCAACTCCTCAATGATGCCGGCATTCCCACCTTTGAGACCCCGGAACAGGCAGTGGATACCTTTATGGAGATGTATTTTTACTCCCGGCATCTCGGCTTATTACAAGAGACCCCGCCCCAGATGGCCCAGGAGCTGCATATCAATACCAGGACGGCCCGGACCTATATTGAACAGTGCCTGGACCGCCAGGCGACCATCCTCACGGAGTTGGAGTCCAAAGCCATTCTCTCGGCTTACGGCATCCCCATGAACCACACGGTGGCGGCTGCTTCCAGCCCGGAGGCGGTGAGCGCCGCCCGAGGTCTGGGGTTCCCCGTGACCTTGAAGATCAATTCCCCGGATATCACCCACAAGGCCGAGGCGGGGGGGGTCCGTATTAACATCCACAGCGAACCCGAAGTCCTGGCCGCGTTCCACGAAATCATCGAGGAGAGTCGGGCCCACAGACCCGCGGCCCGCATCCTGGGAGTCACCGTTCAGGAGCAGGAGAAGAGCCCAGACTGCGAACTACTCATCGGCAGCAAGTACGACCGGGATTTCGGGCCCCTGATCCTGTTCGGAGCCGGTGGCAGTCTGACCGAGGTCCTCCAGGATGTGACGGTGGACCTGCCGCCTCTCAACCTGTTGCTGGCCAGGAGGCTGATCGAAAAGACCCGGGTTGTCAAGATGCTCCAGGGTTACCGGAACCTTCCCCCGGTTAACCTGGACCGGCTCAGCGAAATCCTGGTGCGGGTTTCTCAGTTGGTGACGGATTTTCCCGAGATCAGCGAGCTGGACATCAACCCCCTGTCGGTGATCGGTGGCCGCTTTGTGGCCCTGGATGCCCGTCTGGTGCTGGCCCGCAGCACCGTGCCGGCCCCCCGGCACCTCATCATAGCCCCGTACCCCAACCAGTATGAGAGCCACTGGATGATGCGGGACGGCACCCCGTTGCTGCTGCGCCCCATGAAGCCCGAAGACGAACCCCTGGTCTCCGATTTTTACGGCAAGTGTTCGGAGGAAACCATCTATTTTCGCTATTTTCGGCAGATCAAGAAGTGGACCCACGAGATGCTCATCCGCTTCACCCAGAATGATTACGACCGGGAGCTGGGGCTGATGGCAATCGGTCAGCCGCCTGGTCCGGAAGTGATGCTGGGGGTGTCCCGCTTGGTGATGGACGCCAACCGGGAGACCGCGGAGTTTGCCGTCATCGTGGCGGACCAATGGCAGGGTAAAGGCCTGGGCCCCAAACTGGTGGAAGAGGTCATCGGCATCGCCAAAGAAAACAGAGTGAAACTTTTGTGGGGCGAAGTCTTATCCAGCAACAAGACCATGCTGGACCTGGTGAAGCGCCTGGGTTTCACCTTGATTCGGCAGATGGAGGCCCAGACCTTCCGGGTGGAGATGCAACTTTAGCTTTCAACTTGCGGTAATCCAGGGAACGCACTGCGCCCCAAAGGGTTAGGACGCGATTTCAGAAATATAATGGCATATTTTACCATCCAGCCTCGCCAGGCCCCTCCGCAAACCCGGAGGAGAGCAGTAATTGTCCGGCAAGGTTTTTGCACTGTGCAAGAAACCGCGGCAATAACAAATATAGCCGTAGGCTTTCTCTGAAGAAAACATTACTCTGCGCCGAGGAGAATAGATGGTCCTCCGCCAGATAAAGTTTGCATTATGCCGTAACCACGTTCCCTAAAACTCCCTCTCCCCTGAGAGGGGAGAGGGCTGGGGTGAGGGGTGGCTCATGTCCAAGCAGAGCGCCAGGGCCCTGCAAAAACGCATGACTGATGCCGAAAGGCTGCTGTGGCGTCATTTGCGGAATCGAGAACTTGACGGCTGAAAATTCCGGCGGCAATATCATGTTGGTTCCTTTATTGTCGATTTTATCTGCGTAGAGAAAAACCTTGTCATTGAAGTTGATGGCGGGCCACATGCCGAAAATGAGGAACAAGATATTCAGCGTTCGGCATACTTAAATAGGATGGGTTA
>JBEKDQ010000039.1:0-13016 GCA_050014275.1 Desulfobaccales bacterium
TTCCCGCGAGCCCCTGAAGTCACTTACCTGTTTTGTGGATGGCATGGAAGCGGCCACCCTTGGGCCGCCCTACGAAACCACCCTGGATCTGGGCCGGGGCCACCATCACCTCCTGGTCGTCGGTCCGATTGGTCTGGGCGCGGCGGTGGAAGTGCAGATCCAGTGAGGAGGCGGCTTCGCGTAGGTCGCGTCTTACGCGCCAAATCCACATCGTGGGACCTAATTAAAGGGGCGTAAGACGCGCCCTCCCTGGCTTTAAACAGTAACGGAGAAAGAAGCTGGTTTTCAAAAAGAGCCTGGCGACAGGCTGTAAGGGAATAATGATGGCAGTGGTGATGGCGGTCATGGCGCTGTGGGCCACCGTGGCCATCGCCGCAATTAATGAGGTTCAGGATGGGAGCGCGCTTCAGGCTCAAGAAAAGAACGGCAAAGACCAGGAGCAGGGCCACGGCGACGATCAGGGGGGGTGCGGTCGCGACTGCGAAAGCGCACCTGCCGCCTCAATTCATCATCACTTCCTTAAGGATGCTTAAATTGTCCGGATGAACACGTGGTCCGAGATGAAGATGATTTGAACCGTATTCGCCAATACATTGAAGACAACCCGGCCAACTGGCTCGAAGATGAATATTATTCCCCGTAAAGGCGACCCGCTGGGGTTGAGATGCCCCCAAAAGTGAGACATTTTTATGAGAGGGTTGGTTTATAGCAAAAATGGCTCAGGTTACCGGCAGCCCCCCCTTTATGGGACCCAGGCCCAAAAATTTCAAACCACTTTCAGGGGGCGGCAAGCCCGAAAGGATAGTTCCTGGCCAACCCAGGGAGTACCCAAAGACTCGCCTCCAAAATATCTTTTAAAATGCGTCACCCAATTTCTGAAAGCCGGTTGTAAGCATGGCAAGGGGGTAATAGTAATGGGGGCTGATAGGCTGGTGAAAAAGACGGATATGGCCCCGGCGTTAAAATTACGCAGGTAAAATCTTATTGGCTCTCCTGTCCATGACAGGCCGCTGGATGGGCATCAACTTTTGTTTTTCCCCATCATAATTTCTCTATGTCCGCTTCTTCTAATGGTTCTTCCACCGCGTTGCGAAGCCAATTGGGGTCATAACCTGAGGCCGCGGAAGCCTCGATCAAGATAGTCACCTTTCCATCATCGGATTTATCTGCCAGGTTGGCAATAGCGGGGAAGGCTTTATAAACCTGGTCCCTGCTTGCCTTAAA
Source organism: Desulfobaccales bacterium (assembly GCA_050014275.1). Lineage (GTDB taxonomy): Bacteria > Desulfobacterota > Desulfobaccia > Desulfobaccales > 0-14-0-80-60-11 > JAPLJC01. The sequence goes on from JBEKDQ010000039.1 coordinate 1,225, forward strand.
CTTCAAGCACACACTCTTTTCTGAGGATGGACAAGTGCAGGGGCTTTGCCCACATCGTTGACAAACTTCCGTGGTCCCCCCGCAAACGCAAGGAATTCGACCGCATCTGGGACAAATCTGTGGCGGCTGGGGGCAGCGGCAGGGAGATACACCGCAAACAGGGCAGACCTCTGGTTGCGGGGGGGCCGGAATAGCCTCCGGCATCATCAAAAAGCCTGATTCAAGGTCGACTTCATCGTCGGCAATGGGCCTGCTAATCGCCACCTTATCCCTACTAATCTGGAATTTGCCATCCTCCCCCATTGGCGGCATGGGTCCGCTCACATAAGCGAACATTCCTTCCGCCACCCCCCGGACAATGGCCTTGGCCAAAGCGCCGTCGTATTCGAGTCTAGGGGGGTCCAGAAATGAGAAAAAAGCGTCTCGAACCTCGTTGGTCTTGACCCCTAATCGCTGAGGTTCTCCCAATTTCATCCGTTCCACAACTTTTCGTGGGGTAAGGGTCCCGTAAACCTTGGGAGTCCCCACCGCGGTCAGCAGCTCCATGATCCGCTCGTGGATGCCGGTGGCCTGGAGCGGCCTCCCGCCTATTTCCACCGGCTCTATTTCTAATCTCCCGTCCTCAATCCGGGGCAGCCAAACGGCATTATACAAATGCCTGAAGGCCGCTTCCGCCGCAGCTTCTTCCGTGCGGCGACGCTCCTTGAGTTGATCCAATTGGTCCTTCGTCAGGCGATGCTGGCTTCTCCTGGCTTCCACCCTCTCAATAGCCAGGAGGTATCGCACCGCCCGATTCAGGGAGGTTAGCTGCTTCTTGTCCGGGATCGCCAGGCCCAATCCGTTGCGATAGCGCCGGGGCTTGTCTCCATAGTTGGCCAAAATTTCTTTAGCCTGCCGTGTCTGCTCGACCTTGCTCTCCCCGGCGAATTCCAGGGACATATACCCCACCAAAAACCGGGGTTCCTCATCCGGCAGGTCCTGGGACTTCCGGGGCCAGATGATCGCCCCCCGGTTGCCGGCCAGGCGTTTGTCCAGCATTTCCCGGATGCGGTCATTGACCCCTTGGGGATCACGTCCCACCTCCTGCTCCGCATCCTCGATCAACTTGGTGACGTTAGGGTCTTTCCTAAAGCAATAACGGACTCCATCGTAATGCAGATACAGGCAGTTGGTCCTCAATTCCGCCAGCACTGCCTTGGCCGTAATGGAATCTATGTCCGGCCCCACGCACGCCGCCAAAAGCTCGCTCTCCGTCACCCCCGGCGGGAGACCGTTACCTTCGCCCCCGCCCTCCTTCCGCAGTCCTCCAAACGAATACACCAGGATAGCGGTGGCCAGGCGGGTCGCAGGCTTGACATTCGCCAAATTGGAATTCTCCTTGCCCAACCGTTCATCGATCCGCATGGCCCGCGCGTTGGGCCCCTCAACATCTGCGATGATCACCGAATCATAATCGTTTTGCGCCCCCAAATCCTTGAGCATCTTAATGCGCACATCCACATTCTTCAGGGGAATCTCCGCCGGTCCCAGCAGCGCCCTGGCCCCACCCTCCTTTTTCAAGGCATGTAGACAGGAGGCCAGGAACCTGAGCGACCCCCGGGTGCGCTGGAAGGCCTCTACCGAGCACCAACGTTCTTTCATGCAGTCAATCAGGGCCGGATGGAACGGATACGCCGCCTTGATCCGGTCCCGCAGAGCTAAACCCTCACCCTCCGCCTGGCTTCTGGCCGCGGGCGTGTCCAGGTCGGCCAGCCGCATCTGGGTGACGATCTGACTGTAGGTTTGCGCCACCTCGGTGCCCACCCCCTCTGATGGCTTTTCTCCCAGCAGGCGCTTCTGCAAGATGGGCAGAATTTCGTCTCCCGACACCGGCTCCCGGAGTTGATCCACCCGCGAGGCCAGTTTGTCTATTTCTTCCAGCAGGGCTACATTCCCCAGGGCCTCCCGTGCGCTCCAGGTGAGGGCATAGACCATGGCTGCGTTGGTGCTCCCGGAGACCTCCACCGTCAGGTTCTGGAAGAAATCCTTGCTTTGGCGTTGCAGGGTCGAGTCCAACACCGGCATCGCCGCCGCCCGCTCCATATATTTGAGCACCTCGTCCAGGAGAATCAGCTTGGGACCCCCCTCCAGCATCTCCCGGATGACGTCGCCCCCCGGCGAGATCAGGTCGCGGTCGTGGCCTTCCACCAGCTTGAACTTATCCTCCCCCAACTGCCAGGCCAGCCAGCCCCACATGGTGCGGATGGTGGGGCCGCCCGGCACGGTCTTGCCGCTCCGGGCGTCGAACTTCTCCCCATCGAACACCGCCACCGCCACCTTCCCCGGATCGGCCATGCCCTGGGCCTCGTGGATGAGGTTGAGCGCTTGCCGACTGCGGGCCGCGTGGAGCAGGGCCGCCAGGGTATGGGACTTGCCCCCGCCGAAGGGGGTGCGCAGTTTCAGCACCCGGTTGTAACCCGGCTGCCCGCCCAGGGACGCCAGCACCTCTTCCAGAAGTCGCCGCAAATCTGCCGTGATATAGGTGGCCCGGAAAAACGCTTCCGGGTCCCGGTTCACCACCGGCACGCTTGGGTCGCCCGCAGCGATGGCCCCCAGATCAATGGCAAAGACCGCTTCCGTGAGCGTGCCGGCCTCCACATCCGGGTGCAGTTTGACCATTTCCGACCAGGGGCGCAGGGTATAGGTCTTCATGTCGGCCTCAAGTTGATAGGAGTTGGGGATGATGTTTCTTAAGCCAGGCCAGCACTTCGCCCCGCAAGGCTTGGACCGCCACCACCAGTTCTTCAACGTCATCTTCAGTAGCAACCCCTGCAGAATCGTATTCCACGATGTGCCTCTTCTTGCGGCAGGCTTCCAGATAAACGGCTTCAGACTTATATTTTGCACCAAGAATGAAGGGCAAAGCCTGAATCGGCCGGTAATGCTCATGACCTCCTTTGGCGGCGCGATAACCGGCGGCGTAGAGGAGCATCATGCAAAGAGTGAGAGCTCCATTATAGGCGATGCCGAAGCGCGCATCAGTGGAAATCTCGCCCGCGGCGTCCGCCAGGTCCCGGTCCACAATAGTCAGGAGATTGGCAATCTCCTGGGCCGAAGTGGTATGCGGCGTCAGCCAACCGTTATTCGCCCATTGCTGTAAGGTCATCTTCTCTGCCTACGACAAATAGTTTGGGTGAAGCCAACACCTGGGACAGAAAGTGATCCCGTTCCTCCCGGCGCCGCTGGAACTCTGCCGGCTTCATGATGTGAGGGTTGATCTCCCGTCCGATCTCCTGGGAAACCCCAGCCAGCCAACCTGTTAATTTTCTGAGCCCAATGTCACCGACCACCATTAAGTCTATGTCGCTGGCCGCCCTTTCCGTGCCACTGGCCACAGATCCGAAGATAAATGCCATCTTAATCCCGTCCCGTTCCAGGACTTTTTGTAAAACCTCCACTAAACCAGCAGTTTTCAATACCAGGAGATGGATTTGTAGATAAATGGGATGTTCCTTATTGGCGCAGTAGTAAAGGCGGTTCCCGTCCTGACGTGTTTTTACTAAATCCAGTTTGATCAGCTTTTTCAGGTCTCGTCGGATGGTTTCCGCTGTAAGGCCTGACCTTCTTTCGATCTCTCTCAGGTGCAGCTCTTTTTCCACCAGGCCAAAGAGTAACCGGAAGATTTCAGCCCGCACCCGGGAGGTCAATATTTTTGACAAGGTATTCATATTGTCTGGTTATAGCAGACAATTGTCTGGTTTTGACAGACAATTTCTATAAGTTTTTTAAAAATGTATCCGGTATTGTCCGGTCTTATGATCCTTTTCGGATAAATTCTGCTCAATGAGGTGTCGCCAGTTGCCCAGGAGTTTTCCTAAGGCCGCCTTTTCTGCGGGGGTGGTGGTCACCTGGTGTTCGGTTTTTTCGCCATTGCCTCCGGCCAGGCCCACTCCCCCCAGGACCTGGGCCAGGAGGCGCAGTCGTTCCCGGTCCGGCCGGGCCTCTTCCAGAAATTCAGTCAGCTTGCGAGGGTGGTTCTCCATAAGATAGATCACCCGGTGGAGTATATCGATTAAAGGCGCTGGGGCGCCGTCCGCCCCGGGCAGGCCCAGCTTTTCGTGGTCGCCCCGCTCGGCGAAGTCCTTGAGGCTGTACTTGCCCTTCTTCTTTTCCACCAAGCCGCGGATGCCGCTGGAGAGACCCTGCGGGCCGTCCAACTCTACGTGCTGGGTGTAGGTGAAGACGATGGCCTCCCCTGCGTCCATCTCCGCGGTCTTGTAAGTATAGCGCCACAGGACATAGAAGCGGCTATGGCCGTCCACCCCGGCCACCCCGCTCCGGGACACCCCGAAGATCCTCTCCAGCAGGGTCTCCAAAACCACGCCTTCCACTTCGGCCAGGAATTTCTCCGCGGGCACTTCTTCGCCGTTGGCGTATTCCACCCGGGCGAAGCGGGTGAAGGCCTTGAGGCCCGCGCCCACCGCAGCGATGAGTAGGTCTGCGCCCCCCACCCCCATCTGCCAGAGTGTGGCCACCCGCTCCCGGACGATCTTTTCGAGTTCAGGACGCACTTCATCCTCATATGAGCCGGTAGCTGCTCCTTCCCGCTTACGAGTGATGAGAAAGATGCTGGAGGCGAGTGCAGCAGAGTCCATAGCTACAAGGCGTGACTTCATCTCCGTGTTAAGCGGCCAGGCTTCGGTTACTGTGAAGCCTGCCTGTCGCAGTGCATCCACCAACGTGGACCAACCGAGGGTGGTTTTGTGGGCATAGACCACGGTCAGTTGACCGGCAGGCTTGAGAACGCGGTTCGCCTCCGCGAAAGACTTGGCCATCATTTGCTCGTAAGCAGCTTTCGCTTTCTCCTTTGAGCCGCCGTAACGAATCGCATCAGCAACGGCTTCGCTCTTTTTAGGCGTCCCATCCGTAGCGAAGTGCTCGGGGTAAAGATGGCCGATGCTGCGCTTGAGCCAAACATAGAAGAAATCGGAAATGTTGGAGTAAAATACATTGTCGTAGTACGGTGGGTCGGTGATGACGGCATCGAAGGAGGCGTTGGGCCAAGGGAGGGCTGTGGCCGAGCCACGGGAGACAATGGCATATCCGGTATTCATCGTCATCATTTCAATTGCAGCTGGCGTATCATCAATAATAGCAGTCCAGCTCGCTCCGGCTTTGTTAAATGGGCTTCCCTCGCTAAAATCCCATGTCATCGGCAGCGCCTGCCTTCCGAATGAATTCTTAACGCCACGCCCTCCGGTGTAATTCCAAACGCACATTGTTGAACTGAAGTCAGATAATTTGTCGACCATAACTCCCAAGTACGTTCCCATAGTCATGGCGTGGCTTGGCGAATAAGCCTGCGGGCTGCTACTTATTAACTGATACGCCTCCCGTACGGCCGCAGCGAAGTTAAGCAGGCAGAGCATCTGGCGTGGAGTGAATAGGTCGCCGAAATTAAACATGCCGTAGTGCCGTATCGCCATTTGGTTGCCGCCGGTTTTCACACATTCTTCGCTCGGAACCGTCAATTCTGTGCGCTTGCAAAGTTCTTTGATCCGCTTGCTGATCAACTGATCATCGGGGAAGTAATCATTGTAATCGTCTACCGGTAGGTAAACCTTCCCTTGTTTCCCTGGCCTGGTGCAGATAATCGCCATCATCTGCTGGCCAATTCGTTTTTTACAGCCCTCATCCTTCACAAAGTCTATGTCAGCCACCGCGCCGCAGAAGGGGCAGGTGGCATTGCCCCCTTTGGAGAAGGCCTCGGGGTCAAAGCCCAGGCCGTGCTCCTGGGCGGCTTCCACTACCTCAAAGTTCACCTTCTTCTCTCCGGCAGGGGCTATCATCTTCAGGGCCACATGGCGGCCCTTCTTCTTGCATAGCCAGGTCTGGCGCACCAGGGGCACCGTGGCCCCGCAACCGGGGTCCTTGCAGCCCACCGTACGGGTCCAGAGGTAGGCCACGGGCACCAGATACCCCGGCGGCACCTGATCGGCGGCCCCGGTCTGCCAGAGATGGGCCTGGGCCATGGCCCGCTGGTCCTGGTATAGGGGATCGGGGATCAAGCGGTAGAGGTCGCCGATCTCCGCCTTGACCTTTTTCAGAACCCATTCCCCCCAGTAGCGCACCTCTGCCGCCAGGCCCCCCCAGGTGGGCTGCCCGTCCGCCCCGGGCGAGCCGGTCATCCCCCGCACCGTGGGGTTTGCCTTGCCATACTTCTGGGGATAAACCAGAGTGCAGAGCAGAATGATATAGGCCACGGGATTGAGGTCCAGGGCGTAGGCTTCGCACCCCAGGCGCAGGGCCTCCAGAGGGATGGAGCCACCCCCGGCGAACATGTCGAGGACTCGAGGCCGCGGCGCCCGCTCTGCCAGGATATCCTCCACCGTCACCGGCTTGCCGGTCTCCCGGGTCAAACGCTGGGCGTGGGCCTCCAGGATATGCCCCTGGGCCTCGGCAATGACCTTGGGGTCGCCGGGATACTTGCAGAGCCGCTCCACGAATTTTGCGGCATTGGCCCGCCCCAGGCTGGCGCGCTTCTCCTCCGGCCCATTAACAGGGCGAAATCTACCGGCGGGCACCAGCGCCCCATACACCGCCGCCCGGCAGGCCACCAGGGGCCGCCTAGCCCACCACAGATGCAAGGTCGAAATATGCCCTTTGCGTACGAATTTCTCCCTGGATGCCTCCGCACTAATAGCCTTAATGGGCAAATAGTCTTCTATCAAGCGCTTTTCTTCACTCATGTTGATTCAATTTTCCAGTCTTTCATTCTGGCAGTCCGGGCACAAGAAAACATCTTCTTCCCACGGGAATGCTTCACCGCACTCCTGACAATAAACAACAGGCGGGCCGCTCATCCCACAGGTAAAGCAAACCCACGCCGGATTAGGTGGATATTGGCCCCCATCCTCAAATTCGATCATGGTCTCAGAGCCGCACTCACCACATTCTATCAGAACCGGGGAAACCATCCTTTCTTTGGGATCGGTATGCGGATAACCTATAAATTCCGAAGCCCATTCATCCGCCACATTTTCGGGGGAATCACTGTAACGGCAAAAAAGACAGAAAGGGTCAACATCTCCTGGAATGATCAAAGTATCCTGCAAACACCCAGGGCAGGAAAGAATTACGTTCCCTTTGTCGCGATTTTCATCCAATGTAGGTTGTATAACTTGAATTCTCTCTGAGACAAAAGATTCTGCCCCTCTCATCATTTCTCTGATATTATTAATAAGATCATAATAATCTTCTATATCTTCCAACAGTTGATCATGAATAAAATCCCAGGCAAAAGACCACGCTTTTACTAATAGGGATTCAACCTCCTCGCGCCGACCAGAAAATTTAAAATGAACAAGTTTATTCCTCATCCTCTGTAATAATGATAATATCCTATTATGAATAGAAATATCCACATTACATTGTTTTTTTAGACGTTTTTTAAGCTTGTCGATATCAATAGAACGGAAATTACCACTAAAAAAAATCTCATAATCAGCTTCCAATATATCCTGGAATAAATATCTCCAATCTTCTTTTGCTAACCTTGCTTTCAATAATAGTTCTACACCACAGGCAAAATTTATGATGGCATATTTTAATTGCTTCGGCTCTTGGCTATTAAGATTTTCCACAGCATTTTGGATGAAATCCAACGCATTTTCTATTAACTCAAGTTCAAGCTTGGACATAATCGTTCTCTGAGTTAATCATGATGTTTTCTTAAGGGCTTGAAAAGGGATCTCAATTAATCTGGCAGCCTGAATCTCCCGCTTGGCATGGTCAAGCCGCGCCGCGGGGTTTTGAATATATATCATTTCAGGGTTATCGCCCAGGGGGTCCCAAACCACATAGAGCCAATAAGTTTCGGCCAGTTGCTGGGCTTTATACCATTCATTGACCGTCAAGCGAATGGCCTGGCCCTGCGCCCGGCCTTTTACCTCCACCCGGCGAACCTCAATCTCCCCCGTTGCAGTATCCACGACTCGGTGAGCCCGCAAATCAAAACCCCGTTTCAAATGGCCTATCCGTTGAATACGGTCAGGAGGAAACCCTTCCTGTGTCAAAGCTGCTATCACCAGGTCTTCTGCCGCAAGTTCGATCTTCCTGCTTATATGGGGTTCCGGCTCATCCATTAATCCCAAGGCCTGGACTTCAGCCTGGCTGCTGGGGGACATGATCAGGGCTGTGGCCAGATGCCTGACCGGCCCGGTACGGGCGACCGTGAGCCTCTCAAGTCCGGCCATACGATCATCTCTATCCCGCTCCAATTCTTTAACTCGCCGGGAAGCTTCATCGGCAGCCAATTTATATTCGGGTTTTTGGCCAGCCTCCCCCAGTAGCCGCATGGCCTGCTCTTGGGCCCTGTTGAGGCGCACCCGAAAAGAATTCTCCAGATAATCTCTAATTATTTGGGCATACCGTTGCCTCTCTTCCTGACAACGGGTGCGGCATTCAAGCTGATAACCACCTTTGAGGAAGTCTGCCGCCGACTGCCAATCCACCGGTCTCACCTCTGCCGGCGACTGGGGATGGGGCAGAAGGTTGAGAATGAGATCACCAGGTACCACCTCGAAAGTGCCGGCTTCTTCACGCACCGTCACCAGTTCCCCGTATAAGGTGGCATCCTTGCCCCTGGCGTCTTTCCCGATAATGGAGATTTCAAAGAAGTGGAATCGATAGGGGCTTGAAGCCAACGGGTCCAGATAGAAGCTAACTCCCCCGAGAAAGGAGGCCAGACGATCATTAAGCCTTTCGTCCACCGCGGCATAGAGTGGGTGACCTGGTCCCAGGAGGACGGCATCGAGGTGGGCATCTTGTTCAAGATGCTGCTTGTGGAAAGTAACCTTATTGTAGGAGGAATCAGCCTTGCCCATGTGCTGGACCGACTGGAGGCGCTCAGACCGCAAATCGATCGGGACATGATCAATTCGCCAGAGACCATCGGCTCGGAGATCCAACTTCAGGCCCACCTCCCTGGCAGCGTCTCGGAAATAAGCTTCGACGAAGCAAGGCATGAGTCGATGTTCTTCGACTTCCAGGTTTTGCTGCTGGAATTCAGAAAAATCTACATGGGATTGAGCCAGGGCGATCCCCGTGGCTTCTTCGTATTCCTTAAGTTTTTTCGGATCGATCCGGTCAATTTGATCGATATATTCATCCAGGCGCCGGGGGTCATAAGCCGCTTGGCGGAGCATTTCCAGGAGGTTGATGTCATTTAATGACAGGACTTCGCCAAGCACATCATAAACCCGATCCGCCAATGCCTCTTTCATTTGCTCCAACTTTTCTAAGAGGCGTTGGAGGATGCGACCCTCGATTACAGGGTGACCATCTTCTGATTCGGTGGCCACGAAATTGAAAACATAGCAATCCCTCTCCTGACCGATACGATGGATACGTCCCAGGCGCTGTTCCAACCGGGTAGGATTCCAGGGTAGGTCGTAGTTAATCATCAAATGGCAGAACTGAAGGTTGATGCCCTCGCCGGCGGCTTCCGTGGCCACACAAATCTGGGCATGGGTGCGAAAGAGTTCCTGGGCACGTTTGCGCTCGTGGGGGTTCATGCTGCCATGAATCTCGCAGGTGAGGTACCCCCGGGTCTGGAGGTACTCCCGGATGTAGCTCAAGGTGCTTCGATGTTCGGTGAAAATGAGCAACTTGCCACGTCCATCTCGCAACTCGGAGAATTGGGCTTCCTCCAAACTGTCTCGGAGGGCAGCCAGCTTGGAATCGTTGGCCTGCTCCCGTACCCGTCGAGCCTGTTCCACAAGTTCCCCCAGGGCAGCGATTTCCATGCGGATCTGGTCTAACTCCAGAGCGGCGGTAAATTCATCTGCCAATTGATCCCGGGTAGCTTCATCCAGGTCATCCTCGTCCTGTTCAGCGTCGGGGAGGCGACCTTGCAGCCAGGCAATCTTCCTGGCCCGCTGCTGGGGGGGAAGGCTCTCCAACTCTTCAAGAAGACCCTGCTGCTTCTTCAAGCGGTTTTTGAGGGATTCATGGATAGCACAGGTTGAACTGGCCAACCGTCTCTGAAACACAGTCCGGGCAAGGGCAGCCGAATTTCGACGCGGGCCGGCTTGGGAGAAAAATTCATTGATATAAGCGGTTACAGCTTTGTAAAGAGCGTATTCCTCACTATTGAGGGAAAAGGTTACGGTGCGCGCATGGCGATCAGGGAAGAGGCGATGGCCCTTAATGTCTTTGAGGTCCTCTTTCAAACGACGTAACGCCCAGGGGCAATCCTGGCCCAAACGAAAAACAGACTTGCGAATCTCTGCCGCTTGGTTCTTCAGCCTATGGGGTTCGGGGAATAGGTCGGGATCAATCAGCCTGAGAAAATGTGCAAATTTATCCTCATCGCCATGATGCGGAGTGGCCGTTAAAAGTAACACGAGGTCTGCCTGAGAGGTCACCTGGGAAGCAAGGGTGTACCGTTTGGTGGCATCCACCTTGGGTTCCCTGCCAGCCCCTCCCGAGGTTGTACGTGCCGAACATTTATGGGCTTCATCAATAATGACCAAATCCCAATGTTGCTGCCAAACCCGTTCTCTGACGTCATCCTGCTTGGCATAATCGATAGATGCTATGACCTGGGAGAATTTCTGCCAGGGATTAACCAATTGTTGTTGATCTACGGCGGAGAAAATGATGTCAAATGGTTCCCCGAACCAACGGAGCATCTCGTCTTGCCATTGAATCGTGAGTGGAGCCGGGCAAAGGATTAAAATTCTCTCGACGGCTTGGCGAAGCTTTAATTCCTTGATCAACAACCCGGCCATTATGGTTTTGCCGGCACCAGGGTCATCGGCCAAGAGGAAACGCAAGCGGGGTTGGGGGAGCATCTTTTGATAAACAGCTTCTATTTGGTGGGGTAGGGTCCGGATCGCGGAAAGACTGACGGCAAACTGACGATCATGGGTATATGCCAGACGGATGCGGGCAGACTCGATTAAAAGTCGGAGTTTATCGCCATCTACCGAAATTTTGGCGATTTCAGTTTCAGGCAGGTTATCAAGGAGAGCAGCGACCTCATCCTGGGAGATAATGGTTTCTTCTAAGGTCCCATCTTGAAGTCGGACTCTGCATTCATAACCATTGGCAAGGGGCCGGACTCCCTCAAGGGTCACGGAACCCTCGAAGTGTCCTTGAAGAGAAATTAGCTGACCAACAAGCTGAGTTAACTTCTCATCCATCATAATTAGTGACTTTTTTTTATGGCTACCTCGCCATTGCACCATGCTTTTGGATGAGATTCTCCTGCAACCACTATAAGTTCACTTCGTGCGATAAACGTTCAGACCCACCTTCTCCTGCCTGTCCGGGACGGAGACGTTGATAATCAACCTGAAATTCCTTAATTTATGCCTATATTCCTAATGGGCCTCATAGTCAATAAATCTTGGTCTGGGGGAGGCACCGTGGGTCGCCCCCGGCCTCTCAATCTTCTTCGATCTTCTCGATGTGGTGGACCCGGAGAAATAACCCGGGCTTTAGGGGGGAGAGCTCACCGTAGATCAGAATGCAGTCCTGGCGCTTGATCTTATACTGCTTCTCCTGCTCCGGGCTCAGGGCCGCCAGGTCGTAGTAGCCCTCCATTTTTTCCGAGGCGTAGATAGCAAACCATCTTAGCCGATACCAACTCACCGGGTAGCGGGGCAGGGTCAGGTAATTACTCACTACGGCCGGATCATAGGTGAGATATTGCCAAAAGAAGGCCCGGACCCGGACCAGGTCGCCGGCCTTCAGGCCGGCCCGGGCGGGGTTTAGCAGGTCCTGATAGTCGATGGCTCGATAGGCCT